>JBGMRO010000135.1:0-8474 GCA_048061555.1 Thiohalomonadales bacterium
GCGCAGCTAATGGTCGAAAAACGACCATTATCGCCTAGCAATGGCTATACCATTAGCAGAAATACCGTCCAGAAAAACTATCTCTCAGTGCAAAAGTTACCGCATACTGAATTATTACCATAAGTTAATAATAATACATGGTTTTTCGCGTGATCGTAATAGTGATGATGGTAAAAATTCTAGTGTAGCGCTATTGTTTCAGATTGACCCAGCGGCATATTAGCAAATCGGTGGATGCGCTTCTTAGAGAAATCACTGGGTCTTAACCGTACTGGCTTTACTGGCACGTTCGATGTTAGTAAGAATAGCAGCGCTTATATCTGCCATAGCGGACTTTGGCAGCTCATGCCCCATACCCTTTATCCACAGAACCCTAGCACCTGGAATAAGATCCACATATTTTTTGGCATGAGCAATGGAGATAACCGGATCGGACGAACCGTGAATAACAACGGTAGGGGCCGTTATGTTTCGTAAGCCATTATAACGTGAACCCGACTTAGAGATCGCCGTATTATGCTGTTGCCAAACGGCCGGATTGAACCCCTGCCTATCCCTCAACTCGTATAATACGCTCTGGCTTATACCAACGACATCAATTTCATCGGCCCCATCTCCTTTAAACAAATAGTTTATGCCTACAATCATATCGGTAGTGTTTTCCTCAGAGGGAAACAATCCATATTTAAGCTGCAATTTCAGCATATTTATTTGCAGGGAGATTGAGCTGTCCGGCAACGCCGGGTCATCAAGAAATGCAGATGAAGAGATACTCGCCAATGACAAAATTCGCTGTGGATAGTTTATCGCCAAGGACTGCCCGACCATGCCACCGAGTGAAAAACCGACAATATGGGCCTTGTCGATGTTGAGTCGATCGAGAATTGCGATAACATCTGAGGCCATGTCTTCGAGCGTGTAGGCAGTTTCTATTTGCCAGTCGGATATCCAGTCCGACATGCCAAGGCCTCGATGATCATATCGAATCACTCGATAACCCGCTTCCAATAAGGGTTCATAAAAATATTTCGGCCAGGCGAGTGCACCGCTAAATGCACCCATCGACAACACAATCGTTGCCTTAGGTTTCTCGACCGTGAGCATAGACTCATACCAAATCTCGACCCCCGAGTTGTTTGCCACACCCGTTTCACCGTTGATGAGCTCAGGCACTTCGGATTCCAGCACCGTGTCGATTAGCGTATTCGTGCCCGGTGGGAAATCTTGCGATGTATTCACATAGATTCCGACTGATAAAATGACCACTAGAAACAAACCTGTGAGGGTAAGGAATAATTTCAGTATCACCGCCAAAACCTTATAAAGAGATTTAATATTTTTTTAACTATTAGCATTTTTTACTATTCGACTATTTATTGCTATACAACTATACAGTATCTGGCGCTACACAACCCTATAATCCTAACACATCAGTTTCCGAGTAGGTTAAACCGATGTGTTAGTATTATCATGATTTCTAAGATCTATGTCTGCCAAGGGACATTGAAAATCTTGCAGGGGGATACTTAAGTTCAATACGTAGATGAAACTGAAAGACTTGAGTTATTGGTATAGATTAAAAGGTCCTTAAACGGTTCGAAGGAACGGATCACGTCAAACAAGGCTAATGCATTTTACGCTTTTTTTCGTGTTCCACCTGCAGCCGCATGGCATCAATTTTCCCAGTCAATTCATCCAGCTTGTTTACCATGGCCTGATCCGCCTGTTCGCGTACGTGCCGCTCATCTTTTTTTATTCTCGACACACTCAACAAGGCCCCCACAATTGGCAGCAACCATATAAGTAATATTAGTCTTTTTTTTTCGGCACTGCTATGTATCGAGGATTCAATAACAATCCTAGTGGTCACGATAGATAACACCAATAAGGCGATGATTATACCGATAAAAATAATTAGATTTACGGTGTACACGTCTTCCTCAATATTTGGGTCGATGCACTACGATAGCGCTAACGTCAAACTATTTTTAATATTGTTAATATTTCCGCAACCGACAAGTGCCGATCGAGTGTATCGGCCATCAAGTCTATCCCGCGCTGCTGCTGCTGTTCTATATCGATCAATATTGTAGCGTCGAAACCTGCCCATTTTAGTATCGCTGCACAGGCCTCTTGCCGGTCGAATAGACCATGCAAGTAAGTGCCAAAAATTTGGTCGTCAGCGGATACTGCACCATCTATTCGAGACTGCATGGTTACAGCCGGGTATGTAGTCTGATGCCCCGTGGTGATACCCGCATGGATCTCGTAGGCACGCACAGGGGCATTCGTAAGAAATAAATTCCCTTCTATATAAGTTAGCTGTTTCTTCTTGGCCAGACAAGTATCGACATCCAATAAATCAAACCCTTGGCTGCAGCCGGGTTCGCCCTCTATACCTTGCGGATCATCGATAGACTTGCCCAGCATCTGGTAACCGCCACAAATCCCGATGACCTTACCACCGTAGCGCAGATGTTTGTTGATATAGGTCGTCCAATTATTTTCGCGTAACCATGCAATATCTGCGCGTACATTTTTACTACCGGGTAATATTAGTAGATCAGCTGCGGGTATGCCCACACCTTCCGAGATAAACTGCAGATCTATTTCAGGATGAAGTAGCAGTGGGTCGAAGTCGGTCTGATTGCTCAGGCGTGGCAGCCGTGGCACTACGATTCGAATTTTGCTGTTTGCTTCCAGACGGTTGCATTGACTCGCCAGGCTATCTTCTGCTTCAAGGTAGAAGTCGTGTAAATACGGTAATGTCGCTAATACCGGTCTTTGTGTGCGTCGTTCCAACCAATCAAGCCCAGGTTTGAGGATGTCGATGTCACCGCGAAATCGGTTGATGATAAATCCCTTTATTAGCGCCCGCTCTCGCGCATCGAGCACCTCCATGGTGCCTACAATATGTGCGAAGACGCCGCCACGCTCGATATCAGCGACGAGTATCACGGGGATCTGCAAAGCCAGCGCAAAACCCATATTGGCGATGTCGTTGTCACGCAGATTTATCTCGGCCGGACTACCTGCGCCTTCGATCACTACGATGTCCACACGACTAGCCAGTCGATGAAAGGCCTCGAGCACGCTGGGGAAGAGCTCTGCTTTATAGTGATGATAGGCAAGCGCAGTCATTTCATGCCGAACTTGACCACACACAATGACTTGTGAGGTCTTATCTCCACTGGGTTTCAGCAGTATTGGGTTCATGTCACTATGGGGTTCTAAGCCACAGGCCTGAGCCTGTACTGCCTGGGCACGTCCAATTTCACCACCATCTACCGTGACGGCGCTATTTAAGGCCATATTTTGTGGTTTAAATGGGGCTACCGAATACCCTTGACGGCGTAGTAGTCGGCACAACCCCGTAACTATCGCACTTTTTCCGGCATCTGAAGTGGTGCCTTGCACCATTATCGCTTTTGCGACCATTGCACTCTCTATCTCTAGATACTCATGAGGGAGTCTATTGTACAATGCGATACGATTCGTATGGAAAAAAAGGCAGCGCGACATTGCTTTCACTTTATGACCTAAATATTCCCTGGTTTTATATACCCCTTGTCTTAGTCTCTGCGATCGTATTGGATTATAGTTTCGCGGAACCCCGGCGTGCGCATCCCCTCGTCTATTTCGGTCAATATGCGAACACGCTGGAAATATGGCTCTACCCCAATTCGGAGGGAGACAAACTACATCGCCGGGCCGGCATGATAGCACTAGCGTTGGCCATTGCCCCATGGGTATTGGTATGGGTCTTGTTACCCCTAACTATCTATATGCAATTCGTGGTTGATAGCCTGCTGCTCTACCTGGCCATCGGCCATGCCAGCTTGCGACAACATGCCTTGCAGGTCTTTCGGGCGATCGAAAACAAACAGCTACCGCTCGCCAAACAACGTGTGGCCCGCTTGGTAAGTCGAGATACCGACGGCATGTCGGAAGCACACATCAGCAACGCCACTATCGAATCCGTATTAGAAAATGGCAATGACGCGGTGATGGGCGCTATTTTTTGGTATCTCGTTGCAGGCGCACCCGGGGTTGTGTTATATCGTCTCAGTAATACCCTGGATGCGATGTGGGGTTATAAAAATAACCACTATCTATATTTTGGATGGGCCGCAGCAAGATTAGACGACGGCTTAAACTGGCTGCCCGCACGGCTTTGCGCCTTGACGTATGCGATTCTGGGTAATTTCCGTATCGCCTTCTCAAGCTGGATGGTGCAAGCCAAGTTATGGGAAAGCCGCAATGCCGGTGCAGTCATGGCGGCAGGTGCGGCGGCATTGGGCATCACAATTGGCGGCGCTGCCAGCTACCACGGAAAAGTTCGATTGCGCGAGAAGCTGGGACACGGCAGGTCTGTGGTAACAAACGACATTCTGCGTGCGATGGCCTTGGTGCAGTCCGCACTGTTTGCCTGGCTAGGCCTGGTACTCTTGCTTAGCATCGCAATTGCCTATGTTTAACAACCCGACCACAACACTTGTTATGTCAACTAAAACACCATGGCAAATAACGCAGGCACAGCACAAGAGATACGCCCTATGAGTAACAAACATGGCGGTCAGTTACTTGCGGCGGCCAAGAAATACCAAATACCGCTGGCCGATTGGTTAGATTTGTCCACCGGTATCAATCCTAACCCTTGGCCCGTACCCGCAATACCTGAGGCCTGCTGGCAGAGACTGCCGGACGACAATGACGATCTCCTGCAAGCCGCGCAGCACTATTATCAATGCCAAAGCCTGCTGCCATTACCAGGCTCACAAGCCGCCATACAAATTTTGCCGCAATTGCGTCCGCACTGCCGGGTATTGATACGTAGCAACTCCTATTCAGAGCACGCCAAAAACTGGGCTGCCGCAGGTCATGCAGTCACCGAGGCCGACCCAATGCAATTTTCTTCTCAAATTAATCAGCACGAAGTCGTGGTTGTGATCAATCCAGATAATCCGAGTGGCGATCTAATCGCGACAGAAACCCTATTGGCCTGGAGAGAATTACTGCATGCGCGAGGTGGTTGGCTGATCGTGGATGAGGCCTTTGTCGATGTACAACCAGAAGCCAGCTTGAGCCGCCATGCTCCCTTGGCGGGCCTGATTATTCTACGATCATTGGGTAAATTTTTTGGCCTGGCTGGTATACGTGCTGGTTTTATTATCGCACCACAAGATATATTGGCTAGCATCAACGAATACCTAGGGCCTTGGCCTTTGAGCCACCCGAGCCGATGGTTAAGCTCACGTGCCTTACGCGATAGCGCATGGCAGTCGCAGACCCTTCTCACACTGGCGGTCAAAGCACAACGCCTAAAAACGATTATCAGTAATATTAGTGAACGGCATCTGTGTGGTACCAGTCTGTTTCAAACACTACGGGTGACGAAGGCCGAAAAAGTGCATACCTTTTTGGCCCAGCAAGGAATCTTGACCCGTCTACTCGATGACCATAGTGGAATTCGCTTCGGTCTGGCCGGGTCTGAACTGGCGGAGCAGCGGTTGCGTACGGCAATCAGCCACATCCACCGGATATAAATTGGCCATTTGGGTTAAGCGCTCAAATGAGCTTTATTGAGTAATAATGTAGTCATAGCAAACTACACTAAGTAAAGATTTAAAATCAACGGCTTAGCAGCTCAACATACCTCGTCAGGAGTGTAGGCTTTGACTGAACAACGTATTTACACTTGGTCCGAATCCTTTTCGGTTTATCTCAAACCGCGAGTATTGACGCTATTTTTCCTAGGCTTCTCCGCCGGCTTGCCTTATTTGTTGGTATTCTCGACGCTGATCCTTTGGTTAAAGACTAATAACATCGAAATTGCGATTATCGGTTATTTTAGTTTTATCGGCATTACCTACTCCGTTAAGATATTCTGGGCCCCCATCGTAGACAATCTCGATATTCCGGTACTCACGAGGATATTGGGACATCGACGCAGCTGGATACTGGTCGCACAAATCGGTATCGCCAGCGGCTTAATCCTCATGGGCCTGACTGACCCGAATGACTATTACATGGAAATAGCGGGTTTCGCCTTGTTGGTGGCCTTTTCCTCCGCGACTCAGGATATTAACATTGATGCCTTTCGCATTGAATCCGCAGCGACAGAATATCAGGCCGCTATGGCCGCGTTATATGTATTCGGCTATCGCATTGCGCTGTTGGTAGCCGGCGCTGTGGCCTTGTACATTGCGGACTATTTATCCTGGTCGATAGCCTATTTTACGATGGCGGCGTTTGTCGCGGTAGGCATTATTACGATCCTGCTGGTATCTGAACCGTCCCGACGACAATCTCGAAGTGATGAATCTGACTCGGGATCTCCTGAACAGGAGGTCTCCGCCACCGGGCTGAAACAAATCATGAGCAAGAGCCTGGTCAATGAATATTTTTCAGAATTTTCGTTACCGATTAAGATCATTTTTGTCATTGGCATCGCGACATTTCTAATCTTTTTTCTCGCTATTGTATTATTTTTTGCGATTGTCTTTCCGATATATTTGTTAAATTCTATTTTGACTATCATGAGTGGTACGAGCATTATCGATGTCGAATATCTGTTTCAAAATTACCACTACTTACTTTATTTTTTATTTTCTGCCGCCATCATCATCGCCGTGATCACGTTAAAACTAAGTCATTCCGGCCGTTTCCCGATTATCAGCGAATGGGTGCTGGGTGCAGTGGTCGGGCCCTTTCTCGACTTTTTCCACCGCTTTGGTATCCAGTTGGCTTTTATGATTTTGTGTCTCATTGCCATCTATCGCATGAGTGATATCTTTATGGGCTCCATGGCCTACGCGCTCTATTATGAGTTGGAATTTACTCTGACCGAAATAGCCAGTATTACCAAAGTCTTTGGTGTTGCCATGACACTACTCGGCGCGGCACTCGGCGGTGTCCTGGTGATGCGCTATGGCATCATGCGTCCCTTGTTAGTGGGGGCCGTATTGGTTGCCGGTACAACTTTGTGTTTTGCTTTTTTGTCTACGCAGGGGCACGATATAGTCTGGTTGGCCGTAGTGATCGTCGCAGACAATATCAGTGGAGGTTTGGCGACGAGCGCCTTTATTGCGTATTTGTCTGCCTTGGTCAATAAGAGTTACACCGCGACGCAATATGCCCTATTCAGTTCGATAATGACCTTGCTGCCTAAGTTTCTAAGTGGATTTTCTGGTGAGATCGTCGAGTCGCAAGGTTATACCAACTTTTTTATTATCGCGTCTATTATTGGTATTCCCACGATTTTACTCATTGTGGTATTGATAATGAAAAAACACGCGCCGATACCGGTAGAGGCTAAAACGAAGGCAGCAGTTTCATAAAAGCGAATTCTTTAACGCCTTGGAACATATCACAATGACGGCGCAGCAACCTCATATTAATGTATAAAAATTGTGGGCATCCGTCAGGGTCAAGTCTTTATTTTTTCACGATTCATTACGGTGTAGATCGTTTCTTCATATAAAACTCATAGACAACAGTATATCTTTATAGCCCATTTGGATTAATGCTATAAGTAAATACTTGACCCGTTTTTCTGTTGGATATTGTCCGATACGAGAATCAACGCCACTCTGTGTAATACATCTAGGAAAACAAAATTATGAAAAAATCGTTTTTACCGCAACTTAACCCAATCGTTTTTGCAAGCCTTCTATGGGTAATATCCAACCTTGCTGTAGCTGAGCCATATAAAACGGCTGATGAATTGGGTTTGATGCAGGGATTTCCGGCAGCAACTGAGAAACAAGTCAATCGCTCGAATGCTCTTTTTGGAGTGCCTCATAATCGCTGGGCTTACCAAACATGCGTATGCTTTTCCCTACCGCGGGTATTAAGTCTGCCAATGTAGCTGTCAAGCTTGATAGAAATATCCGTGGGGGAATAGATGATCTTATGGTCAAACGCCGAAATGGCGAGAAAGTTACTCTTGATACTTGGCTACACGAATCCTATACCGACTCTTTAGTAGTGATTCAAGGCGATAGTATTGTCTGGGAGCGCTATATGAATGGGATGCATGCGGACAAGCCTCATCAAATGATGTCCGTGACTAAATCATTTGCAGGGCTTCTAGGCTTGCTTGCTATTGAGGATGGTGAATTCAGCGAAAAGGATAAAGTGACAAAGTGGATACCTGAGCTGAAAGCTTCAGGAGCATTTAATTCCGCTACCTTTGGGCAAGTTACTGACATGGTTAACTCGATGGCATTCAATGAAGATTATGCTGACCCCAAATAAGATATAGCTCAATACGGTAAGGTGATAGGCCTGCTTGAAGCACCTCGCAATGAAATTTCGGCAAACAGCGTTTACGAGTATCTTGCAACATTACCTAAAGAAAAAGCCTATAAGCACGGCCAAATATTCCATTATCAGACGCCAAAAACGGATGTCGTTAATTGGGTCACTAATCGAGCAACCGGAAAATCGTTTCAAGATTATCTCTATGAAAA
>JBGMRO010000136.1:0-8465 GCA_048061555.1 Thiohalomonadales bacterium
CGGTGCCGGTGATAAAAATACTTTCGGAGATAAGGTTGAATGTGTTGTGGTGCATTAGCTTAGAGACACATTAATTTGATTAGCGGTCTCCGTGCCCTTCCAGGCATGGCCAAAGACAACTTCATAGGTAGCGGGCAATTTATCCTGCTGACGATATTGTTCGTACGCTTTTTTCATTTTGGCAAGACTGGATTTTCCCGTAAGTCCCTGCAACTGGTGACTGTGCGCGTTATGGGCACCCAGTGCCTTGAGTTCGCGCATCAAGGTTTCTACTTTGGTATACTGCAATGTGTAATAGTCTATATCCATTACCGGATCACTGAATCGTGCCTGCAGCAACATATCACCGAGGTTATGCATATCAATGAATGGATGCACATGGTTATTCTCATCCGCAGCCAACCAACTTTGTCTCAGCTCTTTTAATGTGTCTGGCCCCAGTGAGGAGAACATCAGTAGACCGCCGGGCCGCAAGATTCGGTAAAGTTCTTGGCTGGTGGAGGCAAAGTCGTTGACCCACTGCAGGGTCAAGTTTGAAAAAATCAGATCCACGCTATTATTGGCGATGGGTAATGATTCCGTATCGCCACAGATATAGTACGCTTGTTTACGAAACCGTGAGGCTTCTAACCATCGTTTATACCAGGTTCGTTTACGCTTTGCCTTTTTCAACATTTCCAATGCGAGGTCTAAGGAGAAAAATTCGGCTTGTGGATAGTCTGGTCGCATAAGTTCGTGGCAATAACCGGTGCCTGAGCCGATATCCAATATGCGCGTGAAGGGAGTCTTGATTATCTGAAGACGTTCGATGATTTGTCTGCCCACCTGACGCTGTAACTCGGCTACGTCATCGTAACTGTCTGCGGCCGCATTAAAGGCCTGCTTGACCTTGTTTTTATCTAAAGGGTGAAACTGCTCTAACAACGTGTGTCTCCGCTACGAACTAATACATGCCTATGGGATAATTCCACTCTTACGGCTATTAATTTTTGGCACTACAAATTCTTTTAATTTTCATTCTCGTCACAAAGAAAACTCACAATGCGTTGCTCAACCTGTTTTGGATGCGATAAAAACGGCGCATGACCGGCATCAGCAAGAGTGTAGGTTTCACAGTGGGGAATAGCCGCAGCAGTCAGATAACAGGCCTCTGCATTGACCAATGAATCTTTGCTACCGACGATCATAAGTGTTGGGCACTTGATATCACAGAGTTGTGGCTGTAATCGACTACCTTGTAGTATCTGCAAGCCCGCTAATAGGGCGTCGGTATCAGGCTCACCATCGCAAAATAGGTCTTGTTTGAGCGCCTTTATTTCTTTTCTAGCGTGCTCACTGCCCAGCGATTGAATAGCCAGAAAGCGCAGTACCGTACCACGATGATCTTTACAAAGGTCTTCGCCAAATTGATCCAATACATCGTTGGCCACGCCATACGGCCACGTAGGCGTCACTACAAATTGTGCACAGCAGGCCATGGTAATTAGTGCAGTGACTTTTTTAGGGTGCCTCATTGCCAGCTGCATAGCAACTAAACCCCCGAGTGACCAACCGACTACAGCGACCTGTCCGCTCGGGTTTTCACTTTCGTCTGCGACGATGCTAGCGACGGCATTTGCTACAGACACCAGGTCATACGGTTTAATGCTCGGACTACGGCCATATCCGGGTAGATCTACGCTCAGTGTACGAAACTGCGCCGCCAGCGAGCCTGCAAAATTTGACCACACATGGCGATTTAATCCCCAGCCATGCAACAGCACTACGCTCGGCCCCTGACCTTGAACGGTATAATATAACATTATCGAAGACCGCTAATAGCACTCAGCAATTGATCGACATGAATCTCACTATGCCCAGCGGTAAAGGTTATACGCAATCTCTCTTCCCCCTTAGGCACCGTCGGTGCTCTAATGGCAGGGACGATGATACCTTTCTGCTTTAGTTTCTCGGAGAGTAAAACTGCCTGCGCAGAATCGCCGATGATCAGTGGTTGTATCGGTGTCTCGCTGTCTAGCAATTGCAAACCTAATTGCGCTGCTCCCTGCTTGAATAATTCGATAAGGGTTTGTAATTTTTCTCGACGCCAGGATTCTTTTTGGATCAACCGCAAACTCGCCCGCGTCGCCTCGGCAAGCGCAGATGGCATGGCCGTGGTGTAACAATAGTTTTTGGAAAACTGTATTAAACAATCGATAAGCCCCTTACTACCTGCTACAAATGCACCACTGACACCCACGGCCTTTCCTAGTGTACCCATTAAGATCTGCACCTGGTCTTGAGATATTCCATGATAATCCAAACTGCCCGCACCGTGCTTACCAATGACACCGATACCGTGCGCGTCATCGACCATTAACCAAGCCTGATTTTGCTGTGCAACTTTGCTGAGCTTTTGTAGTGGGGCGATATTACCGTCCATGCTAAACACCCCATCGGTAAGGATCAATTTTTTACCGGTGGTATCTTTGCTAATCTTTTGTTGCAAAGAATGGACGTCGACGTGTAAATAACGTCGTAAGGTCGCCGGCGATAGCCTTGCCCCGTCGTTTAGTGATACGTGATTTAGGCGATCACTCAAGATGACATCGCCTTCTTCCACCAGAGTCGTCAATACACCTATATTGGCCATATATCCGCTGGAAAAGAGTAGCGCCTGCTCTCGACCCGTGAAACTGGCTAGCTCTTCCTCTAGCGCATGGTGAGCCGTGCTATGGCCACTAATGAGGTGGGAGGCGCAATTGCCAACACCATATTTATCGACACCCTTTTTAAACGCCTTTGCTACCTCGGGATGATTGGCCAGGCTAAGATAGTCATTACTACAAAATGATAAATATTCTTTTCCGTCTATGCGTACGCTAGGCCCTTGCGGACCCTCTAACATAGTGCGCTCGCGATACAGATGACGCATTTCCTGGGTGATAAGTCGTTTCGCCAGGCGATCTGACCAATTTGAGCTGGTTTTCACGTTATCGTTCTACTATGGGTAATGCGGTACATAAAAGTTTCGTTAGGTTAGCTTACGCCGCTGTTGGGTATCCTCTCGCGGCCTCAGTTTCAAGTCGGCCAACATACTTAAATCGTCTTCCACCTGTCGTCCCTTGGTGGTCAGATAGTCGCCTATCATGACACCGGAAGCACCCGCCATAAATATCATTGATTGCATATCGCCTAAAAACTGACGTCCACCAGCTATCCTGATCTCCGCTTGAGGTAACATATACCGGAATACCGCGATACATTTTAAGATCTCCATCGGTTGCAAGGGCTCCCTATTACCCATTGGTGTGCCTGGTTGGGGATTTAGAAAATTCAACGGCACCGACTCGACACCAAGATCACGTAGGGTTGATGCTAGTTCAATCCTTTGCTCTAGGGACTCACCCATCCCTAAAATTCCACCGGCACAGACACGTAGGCCAGCATTTTTAGCATTCACAATGGTATCGATATTTTCTTGAAAACTGTGCGAGGTGCACACATTGTCGAAAAAACTTTTGGCCGACTCCAAATTATGGTGATAATTTTCCATGCCCATGGCCTTTAGCTCATGTGCAGAATCTTCATCCAGGACGCCGAGACTTGCACATCGACCGATATCGCTATTATTTTTCATACTGGAAAAATAGGTCTTTAGCTGGCTGCGTTCTTTATCCGAGCGAATTCCCCAACCCTTAGACACCACTCCAAAATCACTGGCGCCCCAGGCACGTGCTCGCTGCGCCTGTTCGACGAGTTGCTGTTCACTAATATAATTGTAAACTGGCGCATTACCATCGTGATGACCACTCTGCGAACAAAAGGAACAATTCTCAGAGCAATTTCCGGAGCGTACATTGGAAATTGCACATATCTCGACCTGATTACCGCGATATTGCTTACGCAGACGATCCGCACCGGCCATCAACCACGGCAAATAATCGTCGTGCAGGGCGATCATCCAACATCCTTCATCGCTACTCATTTCTCCACCATTTAATAAACGCTGGGTGATTTGATCGATCTGCTCGTATACCGTATTGTCCATTATGGCTCTCCCATTGTTAATTTTTTGCGACCGTGGTGCTGCGACACTTTGTTTTCCTGAGTAGCCCGAAATAGTAGCCTTTTTTAACTTCTTGTCAACTTTGAGAGCGTTTAATATTGAACAAATGGTCAATATTTGGTCTTTTGCGTCGCCTACCAGGTACATGCCTGCTATGTTCGTCCAGTAATCACCATGATGATCTAGATATCTGTTGCGACTGTAGACAAGAGCTGCCCTATCTCATTAATGTGTGTGACACCTGTAGTTTGCCGCTGCCTACCGACGTGAACGGCGTATGTGGACGCTGCCAAACTAACCCACCGCATTTTGACCACACGTTTAGCCTGTTTCACTACGCCACACCTGTCGACAAGTTGATACAGCGATTGAAGTTTAACAATAGATTAATCTACGCACGGACGCTGGGTGGGCTCTTTGCGCAAGCGATAGTTAAGCGTACACCCAATCTTTGGCCAGAATGCATCATCCCGGTCCCTTTACACCAAAAACGACTACGTACGAGGGGTTTTAATCAAGCTATGGAATTAGCACGTCCTGTAGCGGCAAAACTGTTGACCAACATCGACAATCACTGCTGCAACCGAATACTCGATACTAAACCCCAGTCCTCGTTGGCGGCGAAACAAAGACGTAACAATATCCGCCATGCCTTCACTGTGGATGCTTCGATTCCATGGAAAAAAGTGGTTATTTTTGATGATGTAATGACCACCGGTCAGACCGTAAACGCGCTGGCGAAGACCTTAAAGGAGCGGGGGGTAGAGGAAGTATCTGTATGGTGTATTGCCCGTGCGATACCGAGTTAAACACGCCCGCATTATTATTAGTTTAGCGCTCTTGCAACGATACCCAGGCTAATTCGCACTCCCCTAATTCTGTTGCTATATAGGCCGAATCACCGGTAATCGTAACGGAAAAATCCATACTTCGCTGTACCAGCGTAGCCAATACCTTAATCTCTTGCCATTCCAATCGAAATATAGAAGCACCTAACTTACTGATTTTTTGACTTGCCTGTGCCCACCACACATCAGACTTAGAATTGAAACTATATACCCTAACCGCTGACGCTTGTTGCGCCGCCTTTTTAATTCTATCTACTGAGGGTTCACCGACATCTATCCATAAAGATATTGTATCGTCTAATGTACGGACCCAAATATCTGGCTGCTCAACCGCGCTGAGACCTTTAGTAAAGACCAAACCTTCCTGCGTATTTATGCAGTAGACCAGCACACGTGCCATCATGCGTTCTATAGTCTCAGATGGGTGCTGGGCTACCGTGATATTAAGGGTGTCATAATAATTGCGATTGATATCCGACAAGGCAATACGCAGTTTATATATAGTGGGTTTTAGTGCCACGGAGAATCCAATAGTACGCGCCTATAGTTTCTTTTGCGCAGAAATGTGGGCTATCTTACGCGCTATAAACCAACAAAACCAGCCGTGATATTTTTTCTGCAACGCCGGTATCATCCAGTCTTTCCCGGTCAAGACACCTCGACAACTGGGTTTTCCACAATGACAATTAATTTCGTAATCCAGGTCGTCTGTGGTCGCCCAATCATGCGTAAGCTCTTCGTCGCGTTCGATATCCATCATCGCCACGACGATGATTTGTCCGCTTATAGCACAGTTGGGTTCACACGAATGATTCAAATAGAGCATAGACCCTTCGCGACTTATTTTGTCGCCCGGGGCAATGACAAAGTCCTCAGTAATTTGGATCTCGGCAGAGCCCAGCTCCTTCTCCAAAGGTTTCCATTCGACCAGTGGAACAATGCAGCCGCCTTTAATAGCAACAATTTCACCCACTTTAATGGCTTGCACCGCAAATAACCCTTGGCCATGAATAGCGCTTTCACGCAACTTAGTTTTAGGAGATCGATAACTCAGGTTCATGTTTTCTAAGCTCTATATGATCTGTCGTTTCTCCACCCGATAACAGGTGCCACAAAACAGGTCTTGTCCCACAAATGTTTCAAAACTAATTATCGAAGCTAGTTTACTTTTAGATCCTGGATTTTTTACTGTCGCCACTATTAAAAGGTACACTTTTATTTTTAACCAATAATATAATGGGTATAGCGATTGGTCCCAATAAAGCAAAGGTCAAATTCCATAAAACCTTTGGTTTAATGTTTTTCTTTCTTGCAATATAGTAACAAATAGCGGCACTTACTAGCCATATAATTACTGGAATATAGGCATTCACTAAATTTCTCCCATGTTAATTCTTTACGTATAATGATTCACTAACCGGCGCGCTTCTTTTTGAGAGATAATGAATGTCGCGAACCAAAATAAGTGCATTGATATATATGTCAAATTTAAATTTTTTGTTAGATGATCTGTTCAATACAACACTAATCAATATTTAAACTTTCCATTTCTGGAGATATTATTTTAAATAGCAATTGGTAAGCTACACGCCATTGAGCATTCTCTATTTCAAGTGTTACCGTTTTTTGGTTTAGGCGAACAATACACCCATATTTTTCTTGATTGCTCCTATCTATAAACCCAACTAAATCACCAACTTTAACTTCATTTCTACCCAGCCCGACTTTATTCTCACTGATTGTCGTATCGATATTTTCTGTGTTAATAAAGTAATAAGGAATCACCCATCTCTTCTTATCATGAATATTCTCGATCGAGACTTTCGTTCGCTTAAAATCGATTACTTTTGCCTTGATAACTCTATTTTCTGAAGGTTCAAAATATCCAATTTCTTGGCCCACTATGAGTTTTTGTTTTACCGAAATTATTCGACTAGGCTCCTCTAACATTCGCTCTAAAGCCACTGAAAGCCTGAATAAATCAAAGCTTGACGCATTCTCAATTTCTTTCAATATTTCTGAGTAGTTCATAATCTTCCTGCAGCATCTAGCGCTCTCATCAGCGGCAGATTAAGTGGAACTAATTTTGTGCGAATATGGGAACGTAGTAACCCGTACAAAATTCGCGTAGTGTAAACTGACGGCTGGATGTGTTGGTTGAACAAATCGCTGCAAAAACGTCACGATTCTCGGTTCCGATAGCATCTTAGCGCACTCAAGCGTTCAGCACGATGTATTCGGCAAACTCACCACACCTTTTTGGTTTTTTTGTTAGGTGCACTATTTTAAAATCCCTTCGGAAACAGCCTCGTTTAGCTTAGCCTCTATAGTTTGCCAGAGACTTTTTGAGCCTTCTTCTATTCTACTATTTACTGAAAATACCATTTCTTTTGGGATATTATGCTTCCTCCAGCTATGACCATTTCCATGCAGATTATGTAGTATTGGTGGTATACGATCTATGGCCTTAGCATATTTAGATTCAGAAGTTTCTCCAGCCTCAAATTCATACCAAAGCGCTACATATTCTTCTTTCTTGTTCGGTGGCAGAAGTCCTAAAACGCGCTTAACTCCTTCAGCTTCTAGTTCCTTTATTTCAGACGTTTCACTTTTATATACTATGGTATCTCCAGCATCAATTTCACCTAGATCGTGAATAAGAAGCATTTTAATAACACGATCAATATCAATTTTTTCATTAGCGTAATCTTTTAGCATGAGTGCGCACAAGCAAACGTGCCAACTATGCTCCGCGGAATTTTCATATCGTTCCAGTCCAACGGGTTTAGTCTTGCGATGTACATCTTTTAATTTTTCGATTTCAATTATGAAATTAAATATATTCTCAATTTCTTCCAAAATAACTCCGTTTGCATTTAGCGCCAAGCGCACTAGCACTCAAAGCTGCGCGGTGTTTTGCGTTAACATGGGGCTTGAGAGATGCACAAATAACTGCATAGCCTTGGGTGTCCGCGTGCAACTATTATTATGTGTCATTATTTGTGTAAATACCATATGACCAGTATTCGTTTCCAGGGCTCTTAGGTCCAGCCCATCCAGCAGACAACAGTTCTTTTGCTATAAACTTATTCACGACCCCATGACCCACAAGAATGACCGTACCGTATATCTTTGAATATTCCCGCAATATTCTTGCCCCTGTCGCTGCATTTTTCCTTGCTTTTTTTATAGACTCAGCATTGTTGGAATATCCGAAATGCCACATAACCCTGAATAACAGGAACCATATTAATAGCGGTAATTTTGGATACTTCCAGTTAGCATAAGGCAGGTTAGGCTCCCTAAATATTGCGTCGGAACAGTGGTGGATATTATTTACACCTAAAGCTTTTACTGATTCAACTGATCTTGGCAGGTCACTATGAACCATAATATTACAAGTTGCAGCCAAATGAATTACTTCTTTAGACACTTCATCATCTTCATTAAGACCAGCAAATTCATATGCCGTAACTAACCTTCCTAAATAACTAGAAGAACATCTTTTTTTCAGTAATGACATCAGATCAACTTCTGGTTTGCCATGCCTCAATAATATAATTTTCATA
>JBGMRO010000137.1:0-8457 GCA_048061555.1 Thiohalomonadales bacterium
TATTGACTGAAATCGATGTGAAAGCGACTTTGAAAAAGAAAATTGACGTAGACCGCAGACCTTACACCATATTGGGAGCCTGTAATCCCAGTTTGGCTAACCAGGCGATTAATGCGGAGCCAGATATCGGTTTGTTACTACCCTGCAATGTCTTGGTTAGAGAAGAAGACGACGCTTCTATAAGTATCTCTTTCATGGATCCCTTGGCGGTGCTGGGTTTGGTGGAGCAAGACGGTGTAAAGGCGCTTGCCACTGAAGTCAAAGATCGCTTATTGCGGGTTAAAGACTTACTGAGTTAATTCTTGAGAGCATCACCGGATGCTAAGCTTAGTGTCCTCATACCTGCCAAAAATGCTGCAGAAACCATTTCAGAATGTTTAGCGTCTGTTCTTTCTCAGGATTTGCAAAACATCGAGGTCTTAGTTCTCGATGATGCTTCGACCGATACTACTCAAGAAATTGTAAATTCTTTTGTAATGCAGGACAGCAGACTCCGCTATTACCGATCTACACGCCCGGGTATCGTCGCAGCATTGAATATGGGGCTGGGTTTAGCCTGTAGTGATTTAATCGCGCGTATGGATGCGGACGATATTATGTTACCGCAACGTTTGTCATCACAGTATCACTATCTGTGTGGCCACCCCGAGACTGCTGTAGTGGCGAGCCAGGCCGAATTGTTTCCCAAAGCAGAGATCAAAACCGGATACAAAGAGTATATAACTTGGCAAAACGCTTGTTTGAGTCACGAGGATATTTGTGACGATATCTATGTGGAATCACCCTTAGCACATCCTAGTGTCACTTTTCGTAAACAGGTGGTGTGTAAGCTAGGTATGTATAGGGAAGGACCATTTCCCGAGGATTACGACTTATGGCTGCGCATGTTTCGCTCTGGTTATCGTTTTCACAAACTCGATTCAGTGCATCTACGCTGGCGAGAAAGCCAGACGCGTAGCTCGCGGACAAACCCACAGTATTCACGAGAAGCCTTTGACCGACTTCGCGCGCAGTATCTTATTGCCGACCCTCGTATTACCGGTGATAGGCCAATGGCTATTTGGGGTGCCGGTAGAAAAACCCGCCAGCGGGTTGCGTATCTCCTAGCGAAAGGTGCCCAGGTTACGCTATGGATCGACATCGACCCAAAAAAAATCAACAATAAAATAAATGGAGTGTGGGTGCGCCCACCATCGACCCTTCAGCAACTAACCGGGCCTTCAAAACCCTTTGTGCTCAGCTATGTCAATAATCACGGTGCCAGGCACGAGATAGCGCAGCAATTGCAAGAGTTTGGATATTATCGCGGACGAGATTTCTTAATGGTAGGTTGATCTGGATTTATAGGTCATAGGTTGAGGTGCATCATTCTAACTACCGCAAAATGATGCAATAAACTCTTACCCTATTTCTTTTTTTAGACCCTGACTCTCCTTCTGATGGTGTTAGTTGACTTTGCCCAGGAAAGGCATCTTTGCATTTAACACAGAGTCTCGGGAGTTTTCGTTGGGCTTGGAAAGCGTCAATCACCCATGACTACTAAAACCATTTAGTAGTATACACTCCTTAAAAATTAGATTAGTATCGTCTAGATCGTCATTGCACGATATCTGAATATCTGAATATCTGAATATTTGAAATATATATTCCACTGGATAGATCATGTAGATTGATTCAAATTTAATCTGTCGTTTGGGCAATTGTCTTTGCTTTTGTAAATTATCAGACAAAAAACGATATGAGTGAGTTTTTAGTAAAAAATTGAATCGACAGCAATCGATATTTATATTTCATAGTATCCATTAATCATACCAGATATAGTTCTTAGACGGTCGTTAGTAGAAGGAAGTAAATAGCTCTCTTCTGTTTCGCATTTGTTTACTGTAGATCTGAATAAAATAATTTCAATCTCGTCATGTAAAGCGGTAAGGGATATATCGTTAAATAATCAAGGAGACAAAAATGATAAAACCAATAATATCTGTAGTAGGGGCGCTATTTTTAACACTAACTATGTTTGAAACACAGGCTGACGTTGTAATGGTGTCTAGTGCGCAAGTGGGTACTTCATACAAAGTAGCTGGAAATGATACCTATTGGACTAGAATTGTTATTAGTGGCGGTGTAGCATCGGGAGGCGGAATACCGCAGAGGTCATTTACAACAACAAAAGATAATGAGTTGATTACTGTTACATTTACAGCTGCCTGTAATGTTGAATCCTCGGTTTATTCGGTATTATTTGTGCGATTTAAGGTAGACGGTAACGTTATGCTGCCAAATTCTAGCCCACTTTGTATCGGGCGAGGTCTTGTTGGTTTTGGAATTGGAAAAGATGTTAACACTGCTCAGGCGTTCATGACGATACCTAATAAAGGCAAACATTGGTATGAAGTGGAGGCTAAACTTTCGAACCATAACGGCCCACATACTAATACCGACGGCCAAGCTGGAATAGGGCAAAATACGTCAGTCATTAGAAATTAAGGAATAATCGATCAAGATATGGTCAAAAAGACTGCTCACGTAGTAATAAATAGTAAGTGTTGAATGCAGTGGCCGCGACAGCGGTCACTGTTAAAAGAGCTTCATGAAACATCTTATTTGTAAGTTGTCTATTCACACGCGCTTACCGGAATAACGCTGGCATCACTGATTGGTTTAAGTTTGGGTGTTTTGTGTTGGTGTGCAATGGAATACAAAATACCCAAACTTAAAACAATCCGCGTGCATGCCCTGGTTGGGAATTTGAGCCATCTAAGTACCACTTAGCTTTATCCCAATTTTTATCGGGATCTATTCTATAGTCAATTGGCCGTAGTGATTTTTTAGTGTTCATAATGCTTCGCAGAACTTCGTTCGCGATTTCTGGCTTATGTATTCTCCATATTAGTTCGCGATTACCACCTTGCGTTACTCTTGCTAAGAACAGGCCATTTCCCTTATCTTTTATGAGCGGCTGTAAATAATCTTCAAATTCGTAAAGTATATCTTGTTCGGCCCGGGATGGAAGTTCATTCTTAACATGATCCTGGTACTGAATCAGTAAAGACAAATGCCACCCAAAAACTACCATAGGCTCAAAGTCTGTCAATGCGACATTTACAGAAGCTATTCCCGGCAAATCATCTTGAATAAACTCAAATCCACCAAACTTTTCTTCAGGAATAACAACTCTATATTGGGTTTTCTCCATAATTTTTCCTAACGACCGCATGAGCGGGCGGTAAGCTCGGTAAAGATGAGCATTAAATTTTATTCATATTTTATCGAAGCCACCCCCGACGAATCACCGTCCAGATCCTGCCGAACCGACTCTATGCAATTGTTCGAAATCTATTTAGCGGTCTTCGAGGTGGTGCCAAATGCGTAATATTACGTATCATCACTCACATCCACAAAGTGAAGAACATGCGAAACATTTACTTGTTCGTAAATAGCTCGAAACCAGCTACGTTGATTTATGGTATTCCCAGGAAAATCTAAAACTACGGACACACCATGAGAAAGTAGTGATTGTATGTGTTCTGATAATACATTTTTCAATCGACCCGAATACTTAATATACCTCGGAATGTCAGTTATTTCTTCGGGATAAAGCGCAGATAGCCAATCCTAAAAGTTCTCGATCTATTCCCTATTAAAAAAAGCGCTAATAGCATGATTGATAATATATTAAAAGCACCACCGCCACCGCCACCGCCACCTGTTTGTTTTGAATCACTTGCTTTTTCAGTATTAGATAGTGTAAGCGTGACCGTTGCAGGAGAAGATGACGCTCCGTCGTTATCATTAATCGTATAGCTAAAAGAATCAGTATCTATAAAATCTTTGCCTGGTAAATAGATAACTTCACCGCCAGTGTGAATGGTTACCTCGCCAAATTGGGGTTGAGTCGTGATCGCAATGGATTCAGGGTTAATCTCTCCGTCAGAGTCCGTATCATTTTCAGTGATACTAAAACGTTGGATTGAAATACTTGGTAGCGTAATAATATCGTCTCCCGCTACTGGCTTTTCGTTTGGCTGAAGCACTGTGATGGTTGTAACGGTATTGCTCCAAGGTAAACTATAATCAGAAGAGCTCGCACGAACGCGAAACTCATATGTCGAGCCTACCTGCAGATTTATGGCAGTCCAGCTGGTCACGTTTGCAGCGGTGATTTGTATATCAATCCAGGTGTCGGAACCCAATAACTTTTGCTGGACGATAAACCCCATCCCCAACGACTCATCGGTCCAGCTGAGCTCGATTGATTCGTAGGTGGTATTGCCGAAACTAAGAATTGGACGTGGAATGTAAACAAGCGTGACTGTTGCGGGAATAGATAATGCTCCATCGTTATCACTAATCGTATAGCTAAAAGAATCAGTATCTACAAAACCATTACTGGGTAAAAACGTAACTTCACCGCCAGCGTGAACGATTACCTCGCCAAATTGAGGCTGAGTCGTGATCGCAACAGAATCAGGGTTAATACTTCCGTCAGAGTCTGAATCATTCCCAGTGATACTAAAACGTTGGTTTGACAGGCTCGATAGCGTAATAATATCGTCTCCCGCTACTGGCTTTTCGTTTGGCTGAAGCATTGTGGTGGTTATAACGGTATTGCTCCAAGGTGAACTATGGTCAGGAGAGCTCGCACGAACGCGAAATTCATAAGTCGAGCCGTCCTGTAGATTTACGGCGGTCCAGCTGGTCACGTTGGCAGTGGTGGTTTGAATATCAGTCCAGGTGTTGGAACTCAATGCCCTTTGCTGGACGACGAACTCCATTTCCAGCGATTTATCAGTCCAGCTGAGATCGGTTGAATAGTAGCTTGTGCTGCTGGCGCTAAGAACCGGGGCTGGAATGGAAATCGGAGCCGAGATGGGATAGAACTTGAGGGTGCCTCCCACTTGAGCGATCAGTTTTTTACTGGTCGAGTTATACCCGCTTACTCTGGTACTGGTAGGCATTGTTAAGACTTGGCGCCTAAGATTAACGTCGTAAATTGCTGACTCGCTGAAAGCGTAACGCCCATCGGTAGAGGTTGAGTAAACCGTTTCTCCAATACCCCATACTGTTCCTAGGTTTTGATCCAGCGCGACACCAGCCCAGAATATTCGAGAACCATCTTCAGAGACGACAACGGTCCTTGATCCGTAGTAGCTGGTTATTTCTGGTGGACGGACTTCTGCAATATTGGTGAATATATCCCCGCTCGTGTCGAATTTGATGATGGAGGCCCCCGAAGAATTGTTTTCCCCGTGATAGTAATAACGGCCTGTCGGACCAAACGCTCCTCCACCTTCACGGACAAAAGCACGATTGAGAACGGTTTCCGTGTTGGTGTTAAAAATACCGATATCAACCCATTGGTCTTCTTCCTCAACCACCAGCCGTTCCGAAGCACCGGCAGCTACCCGGTATACGTCGCCCTGAGAGTAACCTGTTGCTCCTGCAGGTTGAAACGCAATACTCTTTATATGTGCGAAGGTGCTTTTATCGATAGTGAGGAGGTTGCCGCTTTTCCAGTTGGTTACGTAAATGAGGTTGTCGACATAGTGAATAGTAAAATCAGTAACGGATGACCCTACCGGAATTACACGTAGGATTTTCTCAGCTGTCGAGTCGATCTCAAGTAAGTAGGCCTGTGAAATTACGCTACTGGTATCTTCGCTGATGGCATAGAAATTTTCTGAGTTCCGATCACTACGAATATGTATAACATTAAGCGGATCGATCTCGAGTCGTACGGGTATTTGCAACAGGCCCGCTCCACTGGTAAGCGTAATGGACGAATTGTGGAAACCAGTAGAAAGCATGGTCGTATCAAGATGCACACTGAGGGTTGACGGAGTTGCACCTGCACTTACTGAGAATGTTACCCAGGAGTCGGCAGCAGACGCCGTCCAAGAAACTCCCGGTACATTGGAAACGAGTTGAATGTCGACTTGAAAGTCAGAATGCCCAATAATAGTCTGCGCATCGATTTTACTTACATCAAGCGCAATATCCGAAACTGTGAACGTGTAGACCACACCGGTTTCAGGACCTAGTGACGTAACAGGGTCTATCCGCCAGAAGTAGTCCGTCCCGTTGAGTAACGTTTGCAGCAAAGCCAAGTTTGTGCCGGTAACACGACCGAGATAAAAGGGAGATGTAGGGTCTGCGGCAGCAATAGAGTCGAAATCGGTGCCCAAATAGATGTCATATTGATCAACGCCGGTCAGAGGCGCCCAAGTCAGGGTATCTGGCGAATTTACAACTGCACCCTCTTTTGGATTCAGTGCTCGTCCCAGTAGTTCAAGACCAATTTCATTTATCAAGTTCACGAAATTGAGAGTGCGGTTTGAAGAATTGAAATAAACAAAGCGGGTGAAATCTGACGTAAACGCTTGAGCCTTAGTGTAAGTAAATCCTGAACCGCTAATGCTGCCGCCTGGAATCGTGTATAACTCGATACCAGTATCGTACTCGTAGAGTTTGTCTCCGGTTGCCACGACGCTTCCATTCGGGTTCATCGACCAAATCGCCGATGGAAATACTCGGTCGAGGTTATCCGTGTTTGCCGGGTCGGTGGAGATCGTTTTCATGACTGCAATTAGATCGTCATCGCGCATCAGTACTGGTGCTTCAAAAGGTTCTCGGGTGAAACTCGAAAGACTCGTTTCTTTGACAAAATTGACAGTGCCATCTCCATTAATAGTGTAATGCCCAATTATGGGAGAATGTGAGCCTGCAGACCAACCGAACTGCGGCATCGCAACCATTCTCGTTTTATCGCTGGTAACAGCGAAATCCATAAAGCCCCTTGAGCCGTTGAAAGTGGTCGATTGTAAAACCGCACCGGTACTTCTTTTGAACACATGAAGGACTGGTCCCCATGAACCATCAATATAATAAATGATATCGCCTGGCCCTAAGTCTATGTTGGCGGTTGTCTCACCGGCAGTACCCCAAGCGGTATAAACAGGTAGGTTGATGGTTTCTTTGAAAGAAAAAGTCGCCAGATCAATGACGTCGATAGTTTTCCCCACGCTATTGATAACAAGCAGCTCAGAGCTGTCAGCGTTGATGACAAAGTCGGTCGGGCTTTCTCCTACAGTAATACAGGAGATGATGGATTCTTGCACTGGGTCAAGAGCAATAATGCTACCATTGTAAATACCATTTCGTTGTATTCCGTAGGTTTTGGAGCGGAGAGGGTCATCAAGCAAGCGATAAATATCTAAGGGTGGGACGGTTGCATTGATGAAAAGCTCAACAATTTTTTCTCCGTCATTGATTGTTATGGTTGCGGTATATGAAGCAATTAAACCTTCAGTTGCAAAGGTAACTTCAATACGGTCTAACGCAGTGTTTACAGATGGAAGTGCCCAAACAGAATCAGAGTTGACCGTGATTAATGATTCGTCATAAGCCGCACCGACTGGTATATAGGGAAAACTGATAGGAACGTGGTTGCATGTTGGAGCAAGGACGATTTCGACCTGGTTCTGGTTAAAAGTTATACCAGCATAGGAAGGTGCACTCATAGCAAAGAACGCCCAAAAAGATAAAAGTAAAAAAGGATACAGTTTGTTTTTCATATTATATTTTCTCACGTAATATAGTAAACCCTGGCATGGTGGTATCGGAGTCTTCGCAACTTTCCACCTCATAGCCGATGCTGGCGCCTTGTCGTGCGCCTGTGCGTAACTACAGCATAAAACAATTCTTTACTCCAGATCGCCCAATCGAACATGGTAACAGAAATCGCAATTTTTTTCGTCTACAAAAATTGGGTCATGAATTTCTTGGAATCTATCTTTTTCTTTAGCTTTTACTATTTCGTTAGTTAGATAAATAAGATCATTTTTTAGAGATTCTTCTTTAGCTTTAGATTTCGCAAAAATAGAACAGATTTTCGGTAAAACACTAGATTTTTATTAATTTTATTATTCCTTAATGTTTTCCATTGGCGAATTCAACACCAAGTGCACCAAGTAGTCAGTAGTTGATCAAGCATAAGTCTCTTTTTTATTTAATGCTTCCGTCTTCTTGCTCAATTTTAATTCTCAAATTTCTCAACATTTAATCATTAATAAAGGTGTATTTTGCTCCCATACAAGGCTGTAGAAAAACCCGAAAAAAGGACAAAATTTCTGTTCCCGAAAATTTATTATTAGTCTTCATGATTTTTTATCATTTATTCAACATATTATCGTGATTGACTGTTGGGTAACTAGACGTTAACAATAATGGGCGAACGGCCTCCTTATTAGGCTGCCATTTGTCCATAATTCTTTAACTTTTCTATATTGCGCACCATACTATAGAGACGCCATTGCGCTTGCACCTTCTTCTGGCTTCGAAGACTAAATCGATTGAGTCTTTTGTTGCTGCCTATGTTCCCGAACACGGGCTCGACCACCGACATTCGATTTCGCTAGCGCGGCCACTGACGAATGCTGCGATCGTGGTGTAGTGCGG
>JBGMRO010000138.1:0-6772 GCA_048061555.1 Thiohalomonadales bacterium
GCTAATAGTGTGGTCGATCTTCTTTGCTGTGCCAGACCCTTAGAATAACGATAATATTTTTTTCGTTATCAACCCTATAACGAAGAATGTATGAGCCTTTGTTAAAAGGAATAAATAACTCTTGCCTGTGCGTCCCATCCTGCATATTGATGCCAGAATTGGGGTGATCTAGGAGAATATCGGAACCTTGCTCAATGGTGTCAATGGCCTGTATTGCCGCTAGTGGACTATCTTCATAAAGAAAATAAAATAGTCGATCTAAATCTCTCACTGCTTCCTTGTGCCATTCCAAAATCATCCAATTTCAGCAGCCCTCTTCATTGCTTTTTCTTTTAGCTGCGCAAAATGACTTTTCATATCTTTGTTGGAAAGAGTATTGCTACCTTCTTTGTACGCTTGCCAGCGCTGTTCATCTTCGACTTTCTCGCTTTCATAGCGACTTTCTGCATCAAGACTGCGACTCAACAGGCTCGATGCAAGCACATCAGGCTGCTGCCCTATTTTCTTGGCAAATCGCTGAAGCTCTGCTTCAAGCTCTGGATTATTGATATGTAACGTCATAGTAGATTACTCAACTTAAAAACCATATATTCCAAGGTATATCACTATTATATCGGAAATTACAGTGAAAACTTGCCCTGCACCACGAATTTTACATAACTATTTCGGTATTGCCTTATCTGCTCAATTTGGATCACCATAAAACCAAGTTAAACCACCTTGAGTCACTTTCACACTTTAGCCGTGATATCGTTCACTCTATCCTATAGATATTGTTGTAAATAGGGTGATTGCAAACCGTACTACTTGAGCACCGCCGATAAATCCCGCACACTATGTGAATGCTGGTAATTTCACAAGTTTCTAAATGCTATGGCGACGCCCCGGCTCTGGCTCCTACTGATCTTCAGGTTCCTACCGGCGAAACGCTAGTACTCATCGGCCCCAGCGGCTGCGGTAAGTCCACTTTACTGCGCCTGATTACGGGTCTAATTCAGCCGGATTCTGGCACCATTACCTTCGAAGGCGCAGAATTATCGTCTGATAATATTCTCCAGATACGGCAGCGAATGGGCTACGTTATTCAGGAAGGTGGTCTGTTCCCCCATCTCACAGTAAGTGAGAATGTCACTGTCATGGCGCGCTATCTGCGCCGTGATACCGACTGGATTGATTCTCGTCTCACCGAACTAGCCCAATTGACGCGGCTACCGCAGGAAATGATGAGCCGATTTCCTGCTGAGTTATCCGGCGGCCAGCGCCAACGTGTCAGCCTCATGCGCGCATTGATGCTGGACCCTGATTTATTGTTATTGGACGAACCGCTGGGGGCACTGGACCCTATGATCCGCTATGAGCTGCAACAGGAACTTAAGACCATTTTTTCGCAACTTGGCAAGACGGTTGTTATGGTTACCCACGACATCGCCGAAGCGGCTTTTTTTGGGCAGACCCTGGTGCTGATGCGAGATGGGCACATCGTGCAATCTGGCACCTTCAAAGAACTGGCGCAAACACCGGCCGAACCCTTCGTCGAACAGTTTATCACCGCACAACGCGAACCCATGGCGCAGCTGGTAGAGTTGCTCAGATGACATTGAAACGAAGGATGACAGTGGTGCTGTTGGGATTTTGCGCCTTACTGACGCAACCCGTTATCAGTGCCGAAGCGCCGGAGAGTATCACGGTTGGTTCCAAGGGATTTACCGAATCGGTCATATTAGGTGAAATGCTGCGACACCTGGCCCAGCAAACAGGTATCGAGGCTCACCATCAGCGCCAATTGGGCGGCACACGCATATTGTGGAACGCATTACTCAGCGGTGAGATCGATGCCTACCCCGAATACACTGGCACGTTGTTGCAAGAGATCCTGGTCAAGGAAAACCTACAAACCGAGGCTGAACTCAAGCAGGCCCTGACGGCACGTGGCCTGCGAATGATGCCTCCGCTCGGCTTTAACAATACCTATGCCATAGGGATGAAAACAGAGCTTGCCGAGCGACTCAAGCTCCGTACTATTTCAGATTTAAAAAGCCATAGCGAACTTGTGCTGGGTTTCGGTAACGAATTTATGGATCGAGCCGATGGCTGGCCGGGTCTGCAGCGACGTTATCAATTACCGCATCAAAACGTGCGCGGATTGGACCATGATTTGGCCTATCGAGGTATTGCATCAGGCTCGCTACATGTCACTGATCTGTACGCCACCGATGCGGAAATCGCCTATTACAACCTCTTGGCGTTGCAGGATGATTTGAATTACTTCCCCATTTATAACGCAGTCATTCTGTATCGTGCCGATCTTGCACAGCATTCCCCTGAAGTCGTGGCGATGTTCAAACAACTTACCGGTCGAATTGATGCACCGACCATGAGCAGAATGAACGCCCAGGTGAAACTAAACGGCGAATCCGAGTCTGCAGTTGCCGCAGAATTTTTGAAACAGACGTTCAATCAGGCGGTGAACTATCGGACACAGACCGCATGGCAACGGTTCTGGCAGCACACTACAGAACATTTTGTATTAGTCGGCATCTCCTTGTCCGCAGCAATCCTCCTGGCTATTCCGCTGGGTATCCTGGCGGCACGCCGTGAACGCCTCGGCCAGATCGTACTCGGCGTAGCGAGCATTATTCAAACAATTCCTTCGCTCGCGCTATTTGTTTTTATGATACCGTTACTGGGTATAGGCGGGCCACCGGCGATAGTGGCCTTATTTCTATATAGCTTGCTGCCGATTATTCGCAACACCCATGCCGGACTCAAAGATATACCGCACGCTATCGTCGAGTCCGCGCAGGCGCTCGGCTTACCGTCGCGAGCCCGGCTGCGCATCGTAGAGTTGCCATTGGCCACCCGCGCCATTCTTGCCGGGATTAAGACCTCGGCGGTTATAAATGTGGGCACTGCCACTCTCGCAGCCCTCATCGGCGCCGGCGGATACGGTCAGCCCATACTCACCGGTATACGACTTGATAATACTAGCTTGATTCTGCAAGGCGCTATTCCCGCAGCAGCGCTAGCGCTGCTGGTGCAGGGATTATTTGAACTTATTGAGCGAGGATTACTACCAAGAGGGCTTCGCATACAAACGAACGCAGTGAAGTCGGCAAATTGAAAAATCTCGTTCATTACATGGGGGAGTGTCAGTCCGATCAACGCTGGAGATACACGGCAATCTATGTTGCCGCTCTTCGTGCCGCTCGGTGGAATCAAAATATAATGTCGATCAATTTTTCCCCATAATTATGTTAATAAACAATTACAATAGCGGCTAACAAATAGCTAATTAACGTTTGACTAGGAGATACTTATGACCACCGTTACAAGACTTATCTATGTTGTTTGTTTTACTTTATTGATTACGTCTTGCAATGACTCGTCTAATGATACTCAATCTGTTGCTAAGCCCAACGTTAGTAGTGGTTCCGAGGCCTTAACCCTGGCTAAGAAAAGTGGGTGCCTGGCTTGTCACAACTTGGAGAAAAAACTTGTTGGGCCGTCCTGGCACGCGGTTAGTGAACGTTACTTAGGTAATACTGATGTTTATCCAGCACTAATCGACAAAGTCAAAAATGGCGGTAAAGGTAACTGGACTGATATTACGCAAAGTGCTCCTATGCCTCCTTACTCACCCAGGGTTTCGGACGAAAACATCAATAAACTTGTTACCTTTATCTTAGGTATTGCAGCTACAGATTCCGGAGTCGAATACCCTATACCACTATCAGTAAACGGCATCCCAATGACATTTGAATTCATCCAGGGTGAACAACCAAGTTATTATTTTACCGCCAGCATCCGCAGCAATATGCTGTATAAAGTCGAGATAACTATGATAAATGGTATTGCCGATATGTCGATTGAGCGTCCAGATAATCAGGGCAACTCTATCGTAGTCAACGAAATGAGTGGCATTGACGGACAATTAAGTTATGAGTTTTTACCCAGTGAAGATTTTTACGACCTTAACATCACCGCTAAAACAGATGTTATTTTTACCCTGACGGTAAGCACTTCTGAAACCAGTTTTTTAGCCCTGGCAAAGGCAAGCGGGTGTCTTGCCTGCCATGGTCTCTCGCAGAATATAGTCGGGCCTGCTTGGTTAGATATTAGCAATCGTTATCGGGAGGATGTCAACGCAGAAACAATGCTGATAGAAAAAGTAAAAAAGGGTGGTAAAGGAAACTGGACTATTGTAACAGGAGGCGCGCCCATGCCACCTTACTCTCCTCGAGTTAGCGATCAAAATATTGCTATTTTAATACAAGAGATATTGCAGCTTAGATAAAATCGTCCATTGTTGATCGATCCATAGCAGCGGCATTGGGATCAACCCGACTCCCTTCACTGATCAGTATCGTATCTTCAGGCTAGAAGCTAGGCAGAATTAAATAGAGGCTAAGGGGTCAGGTAACCGTTAAGCTGGTTATTCGCAACACCCATGCCGGACTCAAAGATATTCCGCACGCTATCTCGATCCTGCCTCTCGCAAACCGGTGTTTGTCTGGCCACAAGAAGTACCGATTGAAGGCCAACCTAAACGGAATGTAAACGCCCTGAATAAAATTCGCGGCTTCATGGAAGAAACTGAGTTACCGATTTTATTACTCTATGGCTCTCCCGGCGCCATCGTCAGCGAAGACATCGTCAAAGCTTATATCACCATGATCGAAAATTTAGAAACCGTTTATATCGGACAGGGTTTTCATTTTTTACAGGAAGATCAACCAGACGCCATTGGTCGAGCCTTGGCAGATTGGATGCGACGAGAAATTGAGACTGACTAAGCCAGATCGATAATACGTTCGCTGAGTTAAGCTGGGACCGGTAACTGGGTCGGATCAAGCTATCTAATTAATAACTAAATTTTTTTAAGAAATAATAGCCTATTTTAAGCCTTAATCGCCCCTTTTTGAAATCAAAAAGGGGCGATTAAGGCCAAATATGGGTGGTTTTTTTACGTTTTTATAATTCTTATCAGTTACTTGGGTTGGTCCGACCCGGTTATCTCGTTATCTCAAAAATAGTTGGGTAACTCTGCCTCAGATACGGCCATAACGAAATCATCCATATAGGTTATAGAATCAAAGTTTTTGGTTACATCGAGAGCGCGCGGCCCACCAACCGTTGTTGGAAACGCAAATTGACGATGTCCGTTGTTATTACTGATAGGCCATGTAAAGTCAGCGGTCACGTCACCTATCCACTCTGCCACTTTAACTTCCTGACCTCCGAATGGCTGCACCCATGCTTCATAAATCCCCTGAGAGCCTGAAGTATCCATATGTATTTTAACTTTTGTCCAACGGTTTCCGGGTAAATAATCTGAGAGATCACGCTGTCCTAAATCGTCGCCACCACCCCACCAGTATGACGGTACGTTATAATTAGCACCAAATCCTTGCAATTGAAGGAATTGATCTTTAGATGAACCGCTGTTAAGCGCTTCACCTAGGAACACATAGTGTGGATCTTGACTTATGGAGCCGGTCGCAAATAACCACGACAAATCCTGGCAGGGATAAGCGCTCCGACAAGGATAGATGAATTTCATACCATGATCATAATTGCCTGTTGGGTATACCCAAAATTGAAACCAAACATCCGCAGGAATGTTATTTAAAGAAGAAGTCTCATTGCCATATTTTAAATAAAAATCAGTTTGCATATCCGCCCAGTTCCCCGTTGAGCGATCTCCCATCGTTGAGGGTAAGGCTTCTACCGCTAATACACTATTTGAATTGGCACCTGGAAATGGACCACTATAACCGGGAATGCTAGTCGTCGTGTATACATATCCTCTAGGATTTCGGCTTAGAGGGTTTTGAGCTGTTTTCACGCTGCTCCATCCAGCTGCTTGAAAAACAGATTCTACGTCGGGATTATTTCGCGCGGCATCATACTCGAAGTCATCACTAAATAGGGCAACGTTTGTATTCGTTACCTGAGTATTATCAGGGTTACTGAGGACATATACATTCTTTGAGAATGTGCTGCTATTGCTACTTATATCAATGACGGTTAATGAAACAGTGTATATGCCCGGATTGTTATACGTGTGTGACGTATTGCTCCCGGTCGCCGTAAATCCATCACCATAATTCCAACTATAAGAAATATTGGTGATGACAGCCGCATCGAAACTTACGATCAAACCAGTACCCCCTGTTATTGCACTTGTATTAAATTCAGCGACCAGTGGCTGAAATTGTGTCGCTCTGATATCAGGTCCTGGAAATGGGCCTAGCCTAGAATCAGGTACAGAAGTCACAATGATAATTGCTCTCGTTAGCGAACTCGTATTAGTAGAACTATCCGTTGCCGTGTAGGTTATGGTGTAATTACCGAGTGTATTGACATCAACGTTGCCGGTAATGATTACCTCAATACTTCCATCGACATCATCGGTTGCACTGGCGCCTGCTTCTATATAGGTAGTACCTTGAGCAAGCGTGATGATGCCCTCACCATTGAGTGTTATCACCGGTGGACTGTTGTCTGCACTCACGATAACAACTGTTCTAGCTGCCATGCCGGTATTGTTTTCGCTATCAATTGCAGTATAAGTAATGGTGTAGATGTTCGGCGTGTTTATATCAACGGTGCCTGTTGTTGTGACGTTGACATCTCCATCGATATTATCTGTTGCACTTGCACCTGCTTCGATATAAGCAGTTCCCTGCACAAGCGTGACCGTACTTTGACCATTGAGTGTTATTACCGGTGGTACGGTATCAAGAATTACTACGATGACTTCTCTGGTTAC
>JBGMRO010000138.1:6872-8453 GCA_048061555.1 Thiohalomonadales bacterium
GTTGCTGTGTTGCTGTTGTTTGCGTTGTCCGATGCTGTGTAAGTGATTATGTAACTTTCCGGCGTGTTGACATCTACATTGCCGGTTATCGTGACATTAACATTTCCATCAATATTGTCAGTTGCACTTGCACCTGCTTCCACATAAGCGGAGCCTTGTATAAGCGTGACAGTACTCGCACCATTGAGTATTATTTCCGGGGGCACTGTATCGAGTTCTACTATGATGACTGTCCTGGTTGCCGTGCTGCTATTGTTGGTACTGTCCGTTGCCGTGTAAGTAATTATATAGGTGTTTGGTGTTGTAACATCAACGGTACCTGTGGTTGTAATACCAACATCCCCATCTACATCATCCGTTGCAATGGCACCTGCTTCTACATAAGTAGTACCTTGAATCAACGTGACCGTACTTTCGCCATTGAGTGTTATCACTGGTGAGCTTGTGTCTAATTCTTTATCGGCCGCCTCATCAGCGCAAGAAACAAGCATAAAAACACCTAAAAAGACTATGCAACTCTGTTGGAAACTCTTGTTAATTTTTGGCTTAAACATATTTAACTCCTGATACTGGTACTTTACAAACATTGATATCAGCTGCGTTGCGTGGTCACTTTATCGTGCCCACTTTGAATGACTGACATGATCAGCGTGGGCAAAAACCTTGCCCACCCTACCTGACTTATCCTTTCAATACGGATACTGCGGTAAAGTATCCTCTGAATTCGCCATTGAAAAGTCGTCGAGATAAGTAATTGAATCGAAGTCATCATTTGGGTTGGTATGCGAAAGCAATCCAACCGTGCCTGGCATTACAAATTGACGATGTCCCCCGGCATTAGGAATTGGCCACGTAAACCCTGATGTAACACCACCAATCCACTCGGCGACTTTCTTCCATTGTCCACCCAGTGGTTTCAACCATGCTTCGTAAGTCCCCTGAGAAGTGGATGTATCCAAGTGTAATTTAACCAGGGTCCAGCGATTTTGTGCGAGCAACTCAGTGCCGTCTTGCTGGCCTAACTTCCATGCATTATATGAGGGAGCGTTGCTATTGTTTCCGTCGGTGCTAACAATGGTAATAAACTGATCTGCACCAGGTGATCCATTTTCGAGTAGCAGCGGTTCTTTACTGGCTGTACCGGTTGTGAAGAGCCAATGAAGATCCTGACATGGATAATTACCGCTACAGGGGTAAATAAATTTCATTCCACGATCATAACCACCTGTCGGATAAACCCAGAATTGAAACCAGACATTGGCGGGGATAGTGCCGCGTGGACTTTCAGGTGTTCCGTAACGTATGTTAATCGAAGATTGAGTTCTGTTGTTTACAAAATCGCCCATGCTTGTCGGTAAGGCTTCCATCGCCAGAACGCGTGTAGAATTTGCACCAGGAAATGATCCGGAGAATCCGGGAATAGTATCCGTCGTATACATATACCCTCTCGGGTTTCCTGAGTTCGGGTCTTGTTCGGTTTTAGCTCCTGTCCAGCCATGACTCTGAAAGATGCTAACCACAGTTGAGTCTTCCCGGCCAGCGGAATAATCAAATTTATCATGGAAAAGCAGATCAGCCGGA
>JBGMRO010000139.1:0-8428 GCA_048061555.1 Thiohalomonadales bacterium
GGGTCGCGATGTACTGCCTGAAGGCTTTGAATTGCACTGGTATAAAGTGCAATCTGTATTGGGGCGGGGTGCATTTGGTGTCACTTATTTGGCACATGATCAAAATCTTGATCAATTGGTGGCGATAAAAGAGTATTTTCCCAATGAGTTTGCCTCCCGCGTTACCGGTTACACCGTACACCCGATCACGGGTGAACAATCCAGTCTGTATGATTGGGGGCTAGATCGATTTCTTAAAGAAGCCAGAATTCTCGCCAAGTTCAAACATCCCAATATCGTGCGCGTATTTAGTGTCTTTGAGCAGAACAATACCGCGTATATGGTCATGGAATACGAACGCGGGCAAGAATTATCGGTTCTTTTCAAGAGTCACAAACGACTGTCAGAAGATCAGTTACTGTCGATTTATTTACCCATCGCGGCGGGCTTACAGCTTGTACATGATGCCGGATTTATACATCGTGACATTAAACCCTCCAATATTTACATCAGGCATAACGATAGTTCACCGGTGCTCATCGATTTTGGTGCCGCGAGAAATGTCTCTGGTTCGGAAACTCGATCTTTAACGAGCCTAGTGACTCAGGGTTATGCACCGTTTGAGCAATTTAACACGGGTGATGAAAAACAAGGGCCGTGGACAGATATCTACGCCTTAGGTGCCAGCTTGTTCTATGGAGTGACTGGGAAACTACCGATCGACTCTATGGCTCGTGGTTCCAGTCTATTGTCTAACGGCATTGATCCGTATCAACCGGCAAACAAACTGGCAGCGGGCAGATATTCAGCACGGTTGTTGAATGCCATCGACGCTGCGTTAATGTTTCAACCTAGGGATCGTCCGCAGGATATCGCTGCATGGGTTGCCTTGTTAAGTAGTGGTACGAACCCTACGAATGCAGCGCAATCTAAGTCTATGTCGACTTTTGACGATGATGCAACTGTTATAGTGCCACGACAGGCGACAGGTCGGGGGTCCGCTAACAACATTTCAAGGCGTAGGGATCAGCGTGATATCACGCAGTTACCGACCGAAAATAAAATTCACTCAAATCTACGCCAACCAAGGAAACGCCATACCGTCCTTTGGCTCAGTGTAAGTGTCATTACTGTCACGGTATCACTCGTTATCGGGACAATGATGTTTGCCCGAAATAAACCCTCTACGCCACCGCAGCAAGGCATCGCACAAGTCACCCCGCCAGTTACATTAGATGTCAAACCACTATTAATTCAGGCTGGCGAGGCGCAGGCACAGGGTGATTTGTTTACACCGGCGAAAAAAAGCGCCATCTTTTATTATCAAGCGGTATTGCGGTTGGACTCGGATAATCCCACCGCTTTGCGCGCTATTAAGAAAATTGTCAATCTGTATAGCGATGGCATAAGCAGTGATATTTCAGAGAATTATATAGAAGAAGCGCAGCGGAAAATCGATATACTCAATAACGCTAAGGTCGATGCGATCCTTGTTGCAAAATTACAGAAAGAAATAGATGTACTCGTGACTAGAGATAAGGATATCGGCGACTGGTTACAGCAAGCTAAGAAATATTTGGCCAAAGGAAAACGTGTTGCACCGGAAGGAAATAATGCCTTGTTTTTATATCGCCGTGTATTGTCCGTGGCTAGCGATAATCAAGAGGCCCAGAAAGGTATTGATGAGATTAGTCGTTATTACATAGCGCGTGCGAAGAAAAATTTAAACCGCGGCAAACTCGATAAAGTGATCATTGACCTCAAGTTAGTGGCATCTATAGACCCACAATCGACTTCATTGATAGATCTTCAACGTCAGGTTAAGCGTAAAAAAAATGCACAAAAACGGGTGTCGCAACAACTTTTACAAGCCCAGCGCGCATTGCAAGCCGGTAACCTTATCCAGCCCTCACGGAAAAATGCCTACTATTACTATAATCAAGTCTATATAAAAAACCAAAATAATGCTAAGGCACGTAGTGGTATGACTAAAGTCCTATCTCTTTTGCAAGCAGGCTTTGATAAAAATATTGCGGCCCAAAGCTATGATCAAGCAGAATCTCTTTTAATGGCGATAGAGCTATCACTACCGGGGTCTCCGTTGGCAAACGGCCTGCGTCGCCAGTTTTCGAAAAATAGCGAGATTCAACAACAAGATATTGCAGTGATAAACGAGCTGATTGGCAATTTTAAGCTTCACTTCGAAGCGCGGGATACCCAGGCCTTACGTGAAGTCACGGTGTTTAACCCCGACGTGGAAAAATTTTTAGGAAACTTTTTCGGAAACTATCCCTCTTTTCGACTCGATGTCACTAATTTAGAATTCATTGGCAAAAAAAGATTGGGCATTGCGAGTTTGAAAATTACTAATTTGATTAACAAACAAGGATCAAAGATCGAGCCGGGTGACTGGAGTCGCTTCAAAATAGTCGCGCAACGCAATAATGAAGGTCAATGGAAAATATTTTGGGGGGAGAACGCCTTATAAAAAATTATCGATACCTTTGTAATAACATTTTGCCACTAGAATTGGGAAAAGGATAAACGCGTGCCACAAGATCTTTATATTACCGGGGCTGGGCATGGTAGTGGTAAGTCAGTGATTGTACTTGCTATGATGGAATATTTTTCAGGGCAGAATGGTAATGTGGGTTTTTTTCGCCCCATAATCGATGCCGAAGAAGAATCAGATCCGCTTATACAACTCTTTAGACACCGCTATCAGGGCGATTCGACTGAGGTATCGCTATACGGATGCAGATATGATGTAGCCAGTGATCTTATCAAGACGAATCAATATACCGAGTTGATCAAGCGTATCCTGGATAAATATAGGCGACTACAATCTAGCTACGATCGAATATTATGTGTGGGCAGTGATTATTCCTATGCGAATTCCGTCCTGGAGTTTGATTTTAATGCCGATGTTGCCAATAACCTCGGGTGCCAAATACTGCCTATAATACGTGGTTTCGGTCTGGATAATAACCAAATCGAGGAAGCGCTGAACGGTTTTCTGTTAGGTTTACAAAGTCGCAACTGTGATGTATTTGCGACGATTATTAATGGCGTGGCGAATACGCAGATACCAGCGCTCAAGCAAAGTTTATGCAACAGTGAATCGAATACAGCGCCAGTATACTTCCTACCCGAAGAACCGCTGCTATCAAATCCAACCCTTACTGACATCGTCCAGCATCTTGATGCTGCCATTATTTACGGTGCTCAGGACAACAGCCTGCATCGCAGCATAAAAAGTTATAAGGTCGCTGCGATGCAAGTCCCCGATTTTCTCAAAAATCTGGAGGAAGATAGCCTCGTGATGACCCCGGGTGATCGCGCCGATATTATTTTGGCCTGTTTTGCGGCGTATACCTCTAGCACTTCTCCATGCATATCTGGCCTATTGTTAACGGGCGGTTTATTACCCGATACACAGATCGAAAAACTGTTAAGCGGTCTGGGTAAGCCGCCATTCGCGGTACTCAGCACCCCGGATGATACCTTTACCACCGCGACTAAGGTTAGCCGAGTGGTTGGGGTATTGACGGCCGATAACGAGACTAAGATTGCAGCGGCACTAGGTTTGGTAGAGGCCCATGTACCACTCGAAACACTAGAAAAGTCGCTGAGTCGTAAACTTAGCAAACGAGTTACTCCGCTGATGTTCGAATACGATTTATTACAGCGCGCGAAACTACATTTACAGCATATTGTCTTACCAGAAGGTACTGAAGAACGCATACTGCGTGCGGCAGAAATATTATTGTTGCGCGGTGTGGTGCAATTGACGTTGTTAGGTGATATCGACAAGATACATCAAAAAATACAACTCTTCGGTCTACGCCTGGATGGCGTGGATATCGTTGATCCTACCCGTTCTGAATTGCGGCAACAATTTGCCGAGACCTATTACCAATTACGCCAACACAAGGGTATGTCACACGACATGGCCTATGATGCCATGGCCGACGTGAGTTATTTTGGTACCATGATGGTTCATCACGGACTCGCCAGCGGAATGGTATCAGGTTCGGTGCATACCACCCAGCATACCATTCGGCCGGCGTTTGAAATCATTAAGGCAACACCTGAGACCTCGATTGTTTCCAGCGTTTTTTTCATGTGCCTGCCCAACCGGGTATTGGTGTATGGAGATTGTGCCATCAATCCGAACCCCGATGCCAGGCAATTGGCCGACATCGCCATCAGTTCGGCTGCTACTGCCGGTTTAATGGGTGTTGAGGCACGTATTGCGATGCTATCGTATTCCACGGGTACCTCGGGAAAGGGAAGTGCCGTGGACAAGGTGCGAGAGGCGACAAAAATAGTCCGAGAATTACGCAGCGAACTAATGATTGAAGGACCTATACAGTATGACGCTGCGATCGATGTTGACGTTGCGCAAACTAAGTTGCCCACCAGCGAGGTAGCGGGTAAAGCAACGGTGTTTATATTTCCAGACTTGAATACTGGGAACAATACTTATAAGGCCGTGCAACGATCGGCCGGTGCGGTGGCGATTGGGCCTGTTTTGCAAGGTCTGAACAAACCGATTAATGATCTTAGCCGAGGTTGTACGATTGCCGATATCGTAAATACGGTGGCAATTACGGCCATCCAGGCACAGACACAGTCGTCGACATGAACAAAGTATTGGTGATAAATTCAGGCAGCTCATCGATTAAATATCAGCTTTTTGATATGGATCTCGTGACGGCTCTGACCTCTGGTGCTATTGAACGCATCGGTGAGAGCAAGAGTGTACACAGACAGCGTACACTCATTAACGCAGCTGAATTAACAGAATCCTGTGATGAACTGCTAGTTCCTGATCACAGCGTAGGACTTTCCCGAGTTTTTAGCGCATTAATCGAGTCAGGCGTTATCAGCGAGCTATCCCAGCTCAGCGCGGTCGGGCATCGAGTCGTACATGGTGGCGAATCGTTTCGTGGGCCAGTCCGAATCACGGACGCAATACTACAAAAAATCCGGGCGCTTGTCCCATTTGCACCATTACACAATCCGGCAAATATCTTGGGTATAGAAGTGGCACTATCGCAGGTACCGGATATCCCTCAGATTGCTGTATTTGATACGGCGTATCATCAGTCGATACCCGATTATGCCTATCGCTATGCCTTACCACAGGAGCTCTATACAGAATTGCGTATACGTCGTTATGGTTTTCATGGCACGTCTCATTTCTATGTGGCAAAACAAGCAGCGAGACACCTCGGTAAACCGCTGGAATCACTCAATCTTATCAGTCTACATTTGGGCAATGGTGCCAGCGCGGCCGCAATAGCGGGAGGTAAAAGCGTGGATACTTCGATGGGCATGACACCGTTGGAAGGCTTGATGATGGGGACTCGTTGCGGTGACATCGACCCGGCTATTCATGCCTATTTGTCACGTACGTCCTCACTTGGTAGCGAAGAAATCGAGCGGATGCTCAATACGGAAAGTGGCCTTAAAGGCATATCGGGCAGTAATGATATGCGTGAGGTACACCAATTGGCTGAGACAGGTAACAAACAGGCACAACTTGCTTTGGAAATGTATTGTTATCGTATCAAAAAATATATCGGCGCCTATTACGCGGTACTAGGCGAATTAGATGCGGTGATATTTACCGGTGGTATCGGCGAGAATGACGCTTGGGTGCGTGAGCAATGCTGCCGAGGTCTTGAGGCCCTAGGGATTAGGATCGATAAAAGCAAAAATAACCTGCAAAACAAGGGGGTAGTAGCGATCCAGCAGGAATCGGGTGCGATTAATCTATTGGTCATCCCGACGAATGAAGAACTAGAAATCGCCTTACAAACAGTCAATTGTATCTGTTAGAATGCATATCATAACCACGCTTAGCGGTTTATATTAATTTGACGACAGGTTCGGGAAAAATCAAAAAATGGCACAACAAGATGAGAGTTCAGGAATTGTAGGTTCATATACCCGTAAACAACAATTATTTGTACGCTATTTTACCTTTATCCTTATTGATTTAACGGTATTGAATCTATTTAATGAGTACTGGGATTGGGTCAGTATTGAATCCTTCACGGTATCCATGGCCGCCGCAATATTGCTGCAATTGTTATTGAAGATTACCTTGAATCTCGAACACCGCGTCGCGGCATATTACAACGCAAAGTTGGGTAAAGCGGCTAAGGTAAAGAGATGGTTGTATGCCTATTTAATCTTAGTCGTATCCAAATTGATCATCCTGGAAGCCATCAACTTGGCTTTCGGCGATCTTGTTAAATTCACTGGGCCCTATCATGGCCTGGTTTCATTTGTCGTCGTGGTGACGGCCATTTTGGCCGCTGAACTAGTCATTACTAAATATAACCAATCATTGGGTCTAGAATCAAAAGACGAGATAATTTAGTGCAACGGCATTTTTTCCATTGTGCACACAGTTAAGGTGTTTTATCTAAGACCCAGTAAATTTTGAGAAAGTAAATGCCATTCTCTTGATAGGCTATTTTGGCTAATACAGATCTGCTTGATCCATCCTCAGGTGGCGAGCTGATATAGATGCTACCGTTGAGTCCGTCTTGGATCTCAATAATAGCAGTCATTAGAAAGGGGGTGCCTGATGCCAAAGCCAACTGTGCATGATTGGGTGTCAATGATTGCACTCTCTGCCATTTTTGAAGCACTAGTTTAGTCGCTTCTGCTCCGAGCGCCTGGGTCAATCTCGCCTCTTCTAAAATCGTAAATGTAGATAAGGTGTTCTTGAATCTTAGATAGGCGTTAGTAAGGTCTTTTTGCGGCGATGGATCGTCCAATATAAGCTTGTTATCTTCTAGCGCCGCCTCACAAATTTTTATTTTTCTAGATAACGCTAGATCATTTTCTATAAATAATTTTGCAGCTTCTGTATCTTTATTTTGTGTCGAAAGATCAGTTTTTAGCGCTATGAGCCAGCTCACCATAGAATTCTTTATGCCGGCGTCTTCTGCATCTTTTAGTTCTTCTTCTGAGCAGTCTTCAATTAACTGAAGTATCTTAGACGTGCCGCCAAAAAGATCATTGAATATTGCATCGATAAGGAGTGGATCTACATATAATGCCTCCAGACCTTTTGTCCTGTCGGGCACTTTGCTTAGCAAACGAATTAAATTATCCACGTGAGAACTCCTGTTTATTTAACAGATTATTTTATATGCTTGTCGTGATCTTGACAGCGAGTAAACGTGATGGTAACACCTAGCACTTACTCTCAGATATCTTGTGTCCACAATTTACAAGCATACACACAGTATAACACGGGGAATTTCTGAGTATTTGGAGATTGTAGCTATTAAATTCACAACGTTGGGTAATACTGGCGGTGAACATGCCGAAGCGGGCGACATAAAATCAAGTGCTTAGCGGATCAACGTCCTTACAATACTGGATAGCAGAAGGTTTTTGCACGTATTTTCGCCATTAAGTCTTTGAAAATAAATAGACTAATCTGGCATCACTTAGTTGGTGTTTTGCGTAGCCGGAGGAGAACGTTTCAGTATCAGTGTACGCAGAGCCGTATAAAAAACCGGTGTCAGTAGCAGGCCAAATAGTGTTACCCCTATCATACCTGAAAAGACCGTAATACCCATGACTTGCCTGACCTCTGAGCCGGCGCCACTGGCAAATACCATGGGTAACACGCCGGCGATAAAAGCCATCGAAGTCATAATGATGGGGCGCAGGCGTAAGCGACAAGCCTCTATAGCGGCTTGGCGTGGTGTCAATCCATCAAGCTCTAGTTCACGCGCAAATTCTACAATAAGTATGGCATTTTTACAGGCAAGCCCAATCAATACCGCCAGTCCTATCTGTACAAATATATTATTGTCTCCATCGACGAACCAAATACCAAATAGCGCAAACAACATGCACAGGGGCACAATTAGAATAATGGCCAGGGGTAGCGTCCAACTCTCATAGAGTGCAGCAAGAACCAGGAATACCAGTAGTATTGATAATGAGAAAACGATAAGAGCGACATTGCCTTGTGTCGATTGTTGATAGCTTAGGTCTGTCCATTCCAGGTTCATACCGTTGGGCAATACCTTTTCAGCCACATTTTCGACGGCCAACATGGCCTCTGTCGATGACATTATGCGAGGGTCGGCTTGACCCATTAAGTCCGCGGCGGGGTAGCCGTTGTAGCGAATGACCGGGTCTGGCCCAAAGGTGTGACTAACTTGCACCAGACTACCGATAGGGACCATCTCTCCGGATTGATTGCGTGTCTGTAAGTTTGCGATTTGCTCGGGTTTGGCGCGAAAAGGGGCGTCGGCTTGCGCGATGACTTGATAAGTTCGACCAAATCGATTGAAGTCGTTAACATACATCGAACCCAAATAAATTTGTAAGGTTTCGAATACGCTGCTAATCGATACCCCCTGCATTTCGGCCTTGGTGCGATTGACATCCACATCGAGCTGCGGAA
>JBGMRO010000140.1:0-8402 GCA_048061555.1 Thiohalomonadales bacterium
ATTGACTTTACACCAGGAAACACGCATAGTGTGCGCCGCTATCCTTGATGTAGCAGCCGATGTAAATACGACCGGCAGGTAAGCACGGGGCGTACTCGGCCCAGGCGGATATATAACCACTCAATAACATGTAGGAGCAAATTGGTTTGGCAAATTCACCCCAAGCAAAAAAACGGGCTAGGCAGTCAGAAAAGAGCCGCGTGCAAAACGTTGCATGTCGTTCGGAATTCCGCACCTTCATAAAAAAAGTGGTTACAGCGATAGAATCAGGGGATAAAGATAAGGCCACCGATTTGTATAAGCAGACCGTACCTATTATCGATAGGACCGCCAGCAAAGGTTTGATCAAACCCAATAAAGCAGCGCGTCATAAGAGCCGACTTAACGCTAAAATTAAGGCCTTATAGTTTTAGATTGTATAAAAATGGCAGTGCCCTTAAAGTTTTTTAGACTAGACCTATAAATAACAGACAACTTTACATTATTTTTAGAAAATTGATATTGCGCGAAGCCAAAAATAGGCCTTTGCTGTTAAGTTAGCATAAAATTTAAGACAAACCTCTACTGACCATACCTCTCGAATTAAAACTGTAGATTTAACCTTTTACACTTCCGTATTTCGGGTCGACTATTCAGAGCATACAGCTAAATTTCATTACCTTCTGCTTTCCGAGAAATAATAAAAACCGGAACGCCTTAGAGGATGCTGGTCGCGCAAATAACAAGACCTTACCCCGCTTCTCTCTTGACCCCGTTTCTCTCTCTTGTTTTGAATAAGCCGAGGCTAGTGACGCCACCTCAGCTTATCGTTGACACATAACCAATAAAATAAGCCTAGGGTGCCGCGTTATGGTCTGTTATCCAAGTATCGATGAGAAGTAAATCTGTGGGAGATAGTTGGCCGTTACGTGGCGGCATTTGGGTCCCCGCCCCCCCGACTGACGACTGTGAATCATGCAATTTGTGACGTAAATAGCTATTGTTAGGATTATTAGGTTCTATGCGAGCCATGCTAGGTAATTGTGATGAAGGGATATTCACAATCTGTCCATGCGAGACACTTGCGGTTAAGTCCATACCGGCAGCTGGTGCCGACGCATCATGACAAAATGAAAATGTACAATTACTATTCCAAATAGGTTGTATATTGTCGGTATAGAACGATGTCGGTGTATCACCACCGGCAATAACTTCAGCGCAAACATTTGCTTGCCAACCATTGTCATCAGAGCCATGAACATCACCAAATGCTTGCAACTGTGAAGGCATATGCGGAACCGTACTATTCCAAAATATTTCAAAGGTCGTTTTAGCATGGGGCATTTTGAATTGTTCACAAACCAATTTTTCTATCGTACCCAATATATCTATTGCATCGGTCGCATTTTGAAAGCGTAGTGCTTCTGCGGGATGAGTGATATGACAACTCCGACATGCTTTTGATATGACATTATCGTACATCGCCCTGCGACTGCCATCGGTATTCCAGCCTGGCACTGTAAATGTTTCGTCTTGGTTTGGGCCAGATGCATACATCTCTGAGATGACTTCTATGATTGCTGGGTTCGGCCCTGCCTGAAGGACGATATCTTCATTTAGCCGCTTTATATTCGGCTGTTGCGAGGCCTTATCAAAACCGGCCACATTCGGTGGAAAAGTAAAAAAGTGCAGGTCAAAAGGCAAAAAGAACGAGCCCAGCTTCACATCATTCCTACTGTTAAAAGAAGGTGTACCTGAATTTATCCCACCAGGGTAAGCGCCACCATGACAAACCATGCAAAGCTGCGGTATCGGTCTGGCACCCTCGCCATCGAGATCAGCACTATTAATGGGATCACCGGCCGCATTGAATACATAGAATTTCACCACGCGTTGTGGATCATCAAACTCCACGGGTTTTCCGATAGTACTTTCGATCCTGGAATATTCCATTGCAACAGTTGCGATGAGCGGACCACTACCATCAACTAATGCTTGCGCCGCGGCGTCAGCATCTTCTTCATCAGGCGTGGCAGGATCACCATTGGTGTCGAAACCAAAGCCATAGTTACTGACATAACAAGCGACATCCGTATTATTATCGTCAGCGACATCACTGGTGCAATGCATTTCGCGGCCAAAACCTAAATCACCTGAATTGGCAAAAGCAGCTGTAATCTCAGTGGCTTGGTTAAAATTATTGGTCGCGATAAACTTACTTAATGTATCGCGTTTTCCGCGTGGGTCTATCTGATCATAGTAATCCAAAGTGGCTTGTTTAAGTGCTTCTGATGCGACACCTTCTAGCTCTGTTAGATTTGTTGCATTAAATGAATACATGCCATGTAGAAAAGCATCGGGTGGTGGTGCAGGCACACCTATATTGGTCAATATTACTTCAGTAGAACAAGCATCGTAGGGATACACTGGTTTGTTTGGATCAGTAGGATTTTGCGGCCCGCCTGTATTGACGACAAATGTACCATAGGGGACATCGTCTTGCGAATAAGGAACCAGGATAATATTTTTATCCGATGGTAAGTTATAGACTACGTGCGTATCATCGGTATTATCGAATGTGTCATAATACAACCGAGGTGCGGAATTACCTTGCGGTACTGTCATTTCTATTTTATACGTCGAGGGTAAAGACGGGCTTTTTATACGTACACAGGACTGGTTAGTTTTTATCAAATCCGCATTGATATCAGAAAAATGTTTGACAATTGCAACATATTCAATTCCTTGCAATGTAGCATTGCCCTCTTTTTTCCATACCCCATTTTGTCTATCGTAGTAAATTATAGGGATGGTGGTGGGAATTCTCCCCGCTGCAGCTAACTGCGCAGGGTCAACCGGTATACGCACTTCAGCAGTAGCGCCTGGTTTTAAATTATACGAGTTACTGCCATCTGTAATCTCAATTTGTCCTGCACCATAGCTTTCCATTACACGCGTATTGCCCCCTACCACTACAGTATAATCACCAGGCATTTGCTCGCCCGACATTAAATCGATTGTTGTTAATGAAACATCAACATTGCCCGTCGGCGCAATACCCTTTTCATCCACAATAGAATTGGCTGGTATGCTCACTCGAATTCCCGGACCACAATAATCCTTTTTACTATAGTTTTTACCACGATAGTTTGGCATATATTTACGCCAATCCTTCGGTCGGTTAATTATTCGGCCTTCGCCATTTTGAAACTGAGGGATGGCTCGGCGAGGATATTTTTTCCAATCAACACGATCTGATACTCGACCAGAGCAATCTTGCGGGGTACGTATATTTTTGACTTTTATGGGTTTAGTTGGATCGACACTACTCACCGATGCCCGCGTTAATGTCCAACGGCCTCCCGTTACACCATCAGGATATATTTTTGAATAAAAACCATAGCCCGGTTTGCGAATGTTAAATACATATCGTTCGTCAGGCTTAACATAAGTACGAAAATGGCCCTGAGCATTGGTTGTTGTTTTCTCCCCATTTATTTCCACTTCGGCATTCGCAACAAATGCCGCATTACTTCCTTTAACCTTCCCTGCGAAGACAATACCCTTTGCATCAACGGTTACCCCAACAGCGTACTGAGTATAACCGCCATGTTTATCTGAGGTAGTTAATTTCGCAATATACCGACCTTGTATTTTAGGTAAGTTCCAAGTAGGGGAGCTAATCGTAGCATCGCTTAATAGACCTGAACCTTTTGATAAAAACCACTGATAAGTTAGTACATGACCTTCTGAGTCACGTGCAATCGTTTTTAAATCAACTGTCGAATTTGCTGCAACGATGCGCACTCGCTTGCCGTTTTGAAATGGTGTTACCGATGTCACTATCGGTGGTCTATTTTTAAATTTTATGTCAACTCGTTGATTTTTTTCGCTATTAAAGTAAGTGGCGGGTCTAATGTCTATCCTTGTTATTTCTTTTTCGATACTAGCAACAATGGTATAATCCAATCTTGCTGGTGCAATAGGGATATAGTAATGCCCTGAATTGTTCACATAGGCTGTTGCAAATTTCTTCTTTGCCTTGTTAACTAAATGCACCGTAGCAAAGGCATTAATGTCAAGTAAAGGTTCAAGTCGACGGGGAATACTATTATCGCCAAGTAATACTGAACCATAAATTGCTTTTTGATTTGTGGGTAATTTAAATGTCGCGGCTATGTCACCCATATGTACAGGTTTTCCAGAAACCGTTATATTTTTTTTCTCACAACGAGAAAATGAAGCGTATGCTTTCCAGCACATTCGATAAATGCCGGGCTTGACGTCATAGATTTCAAATCGTCCGCTAAGATCTGTTTTAACCACTTTAGTCAGCTCTTTATTCACAGTGTTTTCTAGATAGACCTTAACATTCGGTATATACACCGAGGTCAACCGCTGAGCGGCAAGAACACCATCGGATTTACGGTTTTTAACTGATACCGTAACGTAACCACGCACAAAGGTTTTTTTAATATTGCTTGTCAACACTGGCCCGGTGCTTTTAGTTTGGCAGCTTGGCAGCATTAACCAGGACGATAGCAGCAAAAATATCAACACGGCCTTTCCAATAAGAAGGAGGTTAAATGGCTCATATTTTGCCGTGACCGAGGTTAATTGTTTAGTATTCATTATGCCTCCTAAATTTATAATTGAGACGAATACTCTACTATCTTTTGGGTTACCCGAAATTTACATTTGATCTAAAAATTAAAAATAGGAAGTAAAAAATAGAAACAGACATCTGGTGTACAAGGGCATGTGTACCTCAGGCATTTTTCACCGAAGAAGAGTATAAAGTTGTTTTATACATCTTGAGTCGGGCCCATGCTTTTGAGAATCTTGGCATGCCCTTGGCAAATTGACACGTTTATCCTAGAATAATCACTTGAATCGTAGCCAGGGTGCCTAAAGGGCTGAAGGTAATGTGTATTTCCATTTTTTAGGGGGATCACGTAGTCACTCTTACGGGTGGTCATTAGAAATAGAAATATACTTTAAATTCAGCGTATTAGGCGTCCGCACGACGGCATGGAGGTAGGGCAACGCGGGAGCAGTTGCCGAGTAAGTTCAACTGATAAATTTAGGATAATACGCCGATTTTTTTTGCAGCATGCAAATATAACGACACATCCCCAGCACTGTAACAACAAGCAATAATTTTATCGAAATCTGGCAACTTGGCTGCCATTTCTTGCACGGCGATCTCCGCTGCGGTGGCCTTGGGGAACCCATAGACACCGGTGCTAATCGCAGGAAAGGCAATGGTTGCAATAGAGTGGTCTAGGGCTAATTGCAGGCAGTGACGATAACATTGTGTGAGTGATTCGACTTCGCCCTTGTTTCCGCCTTGCCATATCGGTCCTACGGTATGGATGATCCATGTCGCGGGCAGTCGATATCCCGCGGTGATCTTGGCCTCGCCCGTATGACAGCCACTAAGCTCACGACAAGCCTCTAATAATTCTGGCCCTGCAGCTTGATGAATAGCGCCATCTACGCCACCCCCACCCAACAAGCTGTTATTGGCCGCATTGACAATAGACATGACTTCGAGTGAAGTAATGTCGGCTTGTATGACTGCTAAAGACATAGGTTCCTGGCTACAGGTTCGATGTGAAAAAAGGCGGTTACTTTACCACGCGTAGATTGGGTTTTTTGGTCTTGATGCGGGTCGGCTCTGGTGGTGGTTTACCACCATCGCCCTCTTCCGTAAAGACCATGCCCCGCCCATTTTCTTTGGCATAAATCGCTAAAACAGCCTGAATAGGAGCGATAACAGTCATCGGCTTGCCGCTAAAGCGAGTCTCAAATTGAAGCTGTTCATCGCCGATCTCCAATATCCGCACCGCCGCCGGAGATATATTCAAGACAATTTTTCCATTGTTTACATGCTCGACAGGTACCACCGACGCCTTGTTTTCCGCATCGACTAAGACATAGGGCGTTAAATTATTTGCAACAATCCAGTCATAGACAGCCCGAACTAAATACGGACGACTGCTGGTCATATCAGGTACGTTTTTATTCATTACTATCTTGCCGCAGTACTAGCATAGACTATCGAAGTTCGCGTTCAACTTCACTCAGACTGGTCTGGAAATTTTCCATGGCAAACAGTTTGTCGGCATATTCCGACATCAACCGTGCCTGCTCAGGTAACTCGATGCCATATTTTTCTAAACGCCACAATATCGGTGCCACCGCACAATCCATTAATGAATACTCATTATTCATAAAAAATGTTTTTTGTTCAAAAATTGGCGAGACTACCGTCAAGCTTTCGGTTAATTCACGTTTTGCCTTGCTCGCAGCGAGTTCATCACTGGATTCGATGATTTCTACGAGGCTATCCCAGTCTTTTTGAATACGCCTTAGCGTCATACGAGAGCGTCCACGGGACACGGGGTCGACTGGCATTAGTGGTGGATGGGGAAATCGCTCATCAAGGAATTCCATAATGACATGCGAGTCGTAAAGTACCAGGTCGCGATCGACCAAGGTCGGTACCGCACCATAGGGATTTAATTCGATTAAGTCTTCCGGCGGATTTGCGGGATCGACATAGATAGTTTCATAATTAATACCTTTCTCCGACAAGACCAACCGTACCCGATGACTATGGATATCGGATTTATGCGAATACAGGCTCATAACTGATTTTCTATTGGCAATAAGTGCCATGTGTGACCCCCGTTACGGCTATAAAATGATGAATTTAGATTTTAGACGGGGGGGATTATACAATAAAAAAAGTCAACCTTCGAAAATAAGCTGTAACTAGTTGATAATATTACAGATCACAAAAATGATTATGCTAAAATCTTCAGTTTAATCGTAGCGAGGGTGCATTTTTAATGCACGACTCGCTAGGCGCAATGAGACTGCTATCGTACGTCCATGTGCTACACAGCAGTACAGCACACGATATGGGCCTCTCACTTTCAGTCGTTCCTGTTACGATTAATATATGGACACAGCGGTTAATGAATATCTTTCCAATATTCTTTTTTAAGTAAATAGACGACGACCAAAAATATAAATAGAAATCCTATTACCCAGCTGCCTAGCGCTTCGCGCTTGGCCTTGCTAGGTTCACCCACATAGTGAAGGAAATTGACGATATCCCTAACCGTACGATCAAATTCTGTAGCAGTCTGTTTTCCAGTCTGCACTAGCCTGAATGAGCTATGTTGAGACTGCGCTGATTGTTCGTTGTTATCGTGGGATGTTTTGACGATACGTTCTTGTAATCCCTGCAACTCCCACAAGACATGTGGCATGGCAACGTCTTTATAAACACTATTGTTAACCCCCCATGGTCGAGACTCATCTTGATAGAAAGATCGCAGATAGGTATATAACCAGTCAACGCTGCGCGATCGTGATACGACCGACAAATCCGGCGGTTGAGTCCCGAACCAACGACTCGCGTCACCGGCTTGCATGGCGATCTTCATTGGGTCTGCAAACTTGGCACCCGTGAATATTAGCTGTTCATTGATGTCATCTTCGCTAATGTCCAAATCTTTGGCTATGCGACTATAACGCATGAATGAGAGCGAATGACAGCCCAGACAATAATCCACATATATCTTAGCGCCGTTTCTTAAGGATTTTTTGTCGTTCGGGTCAATATTTGCGGCATCTAGGATTAGTCCATTACTACTGGCATAGGCGCTGGCAAATGTAATTGATCCAGCGATAAGCAAGACCGCCACGAAACTAGAGATTACATATTTCATTTTTCAGTGACCCTTTGCGGCGGCTGGATCGTCTTATCTAGCCTGGAATAAAACGGCATCAATAAGAAAAAGGCAAAATACAAAATACTAAAAATACGGGAAAAAATCGTCGCAGTCGCGGTGGCATTTACAGTCCCCAAATAGGCCAGTGCTATAAAGCTGATCGTAAAGGTCGCTAACGCTGATTTGAATATAGGTCCGCGGTAACGAATGGACTTAACCGGACTCTTGTCCAACCAGGGCAGGACGAACAATACAGCGATAGACGCCCCCATCGCCATGACGCCCAAAAACTTGTCCGGTACGGCGCGTAAGATCGCATAGAACGGGGTAAAATACCACAACGGTGCAATATGCTCTGGCGTCTTGAGCGGATTAGCCGGGACAAAGTTGTCTTTCTCTAAAAACCATCCACCCATTTCCGGGGCATAAAAAATAACTGCGGCAAAAAATAACAAGAAGCCAATCACGCCGAGCATATCTTTGATCGTATAATAAGGATGAAATGGGATACCATCCAAGGGTATGCCCTTCGCGTCTTTTTTCGCCTTGATTTCGATACCATCCGGGTTATTGGAACCGACGCTATGCAAAGAAACTAGGTGCAATAGCACCAGGCCAATGAGTATCAATGGAAAGGCAATCACATGAAACGAAAAAAATCTATTTAAGGTCGCA
>JBGMRO010000141.1:0-8401 GCA_048061555.1 Thiohalomonadales bacterium
GTCTATGCTGCGCTTTAAAAAATTCGTGCGCCTTGATCTTGGAAAAATATCCTCGATTGTGGATGGACACTAGTTATAGATACCCTAAATTAGGTGGCGATAGCTAAAATTGTGAATATTTTCGCCAGCGGTCGATGTGTGCCCACACACACTAAGACTGACTATCTTGAATAGAGTTCAAAAGGCCAGCGAGACACGGTAGTGGAGCTGTTATTGTGGATGGGCACTATCTAGAACGGCCTATGGTCGGCTTCAGATGGGTTAGGACAAAAGTAGACCGACAAAAGACCGTGGTTTCTGTTCGAGGTTCTTCAGGATCGTGTATGGTGCTATCGTATTATGCTTTTTTCTTGACCTTTTTTTTAGTGGTGGTCTTTTTCTTTGCGCTCGTCTTTTTCTTTTTTACGGCCTTTTTCTTCACAATAATGTTCTCTTGCCACTTGCCTTCGTGGTAATGCGCAGTCCATCCCGTGGCTTTGTCCTCAACTTCCGACATGACATATTGTTCTTTATTTTTTCGACTAAAGCGGATTTTCGACGGATTTCCTCGATCGTCTTGCACCGGGGCTGCACACAAAAATTTATATTTCGGGTCTATTTCTGCTGCATGCGGTAAGATTTCACTGACTAAGGGCGCACGCGTCTCACGTGATTTAGGAAACGCACTCGACGCCAGAAAAATACCGGCTGCACCGTCGCGTAAAATAAAATAACCCTCGGTTTTTTCACAGGGTAATTCTGGCATATGGATCGGGTCGGCCTTCGGTGGCGCCGCCTCACCACTACGGAGCAGTTTACGGGTGTTTTTACATTCCGTATTGCTACAACCAAAGTATTTTCCAAAGCGCCCGGTCTTTAACTCCATGTCGGCGCCGCATTTATCACATTCGATTATTGGGCCTTCATAACCCTTAATTCTAAAATGTCCGAGTTCAATTTCGAAACCCAGGCAGTCCGGGCTGCGGCTACAAATATGTAGTTTTCTTTCTTCGTCAATGAGGAAGTGGTTCATCGCTGCGGCGCATTTTGGGCAACGGTGTTTATCCATGAGGTTCTTGACCTCGGCCTGGTCTTCGTCGTCGGCCTCGGTGATGCTCTCGGCTTCTTCCCCGGGGATCAGGTTAATAGTCGATTTGCAGCGTTCCTTTGCGGGTAGGGCGTAACCGGTACAGCCCAGAAAGACCCCTGTTGATCCTACCCGTATCGCCATTGGGCGATCGCAGGTCGGGCAGTGGATGTCGGTTTCCACCGGATCATTGCCGCGCATGCCGTTTTCGTCATCATCGGCACTGGCCAATTTATTCTTAAAATCAGCGTAAAAGGAGTCCAGCGTTTGTTGCCAGTCTTTTTTACCGCGCGCGATGGCGTCAAGTTTTTGTTCCATATCGGCGGTGAAGCCGTAATCCATTAAATCGCTAAAATTTTCACTCAAACGATCGGTGACAATCTCACCAATTTTTTCGGCGTGAAATCTTCGTCTATCGACGGTGACATATCCTCGGTCTTGTATGGTCGAGATAATATTGGCATAAGTGGAGGGTCGGCCGATGCCTTGTTTTTCGAGTTCTTTGACCAAACTAGCCTCTGTATAACGCGGTGGCGGCTTGGTAAAATGTTGGCTCGGATTCACCTTGATCAGGTTCAATTGATCGCCGACGTCCACAGCAGGTAGGGTAGCCTCGTCGTCTTTCTTCTGTTGCGGTGGTTGTACACGGGTCCAACCATCAAATATCACCACACGACCTTTGGTACGTAGCTCATACTCGCCTGCCAGAATGGTAAGGGTAGTGACATCAAATTTTGCTGTGGGCATTTGGCAGGCAACGAATTGACGCCAAATGAGTTCATACAAACGTATCGCATCTTTATCCAGACCTTTGACGTCACTGAGCATGGTATTGACGTTTGACGGGCGGACTGCTTCATGGGCCTCTTGAGCGCCTTCGCTACTGGCGTAACTGATGGGTGCATCTGGAAGATATTTTTTTCCGTATTTGTTCTCTATGAAGGCACGACAATCTTGTACCGCCTCTGCACTCAGGTTGGTCGAGTCGGTACGCATGTAAGTAATGAAACCACCTTCGTAGAGCCTCTGTGCCATCATCATGGTCTTTTTGACCCCAAAGCCCAGTCGTGTACTCGCGGCTTGCTGCAGTGTCGAGGTAATAAAGGGTGCGCGAGGTCTACTGCTGGAAGGTTTGGTGACAATTTTATCGACCAAGTAGTCGGTGCTATTTAAACTGGCGGTGGCGACATCGGCCTGGGTTTGGTTATTGGGACGAAAACCTTCATCCTTAAATTTCATCACCTGGACGGTGAATGGATCGGCCTTTTGTTTGTTGAGGTCGCAATGGACTTCCCAATATTCTTCGGGGTCGAATGCATTGATTTCGCGTTCTCTTTCGACTACGAGTTTGACGGCTACGGATTGTACCCGCCCGGCAGACAGGCCACGCGCAATTTTTTTCCATAGCAGTGGCGAGACCATGTAGCCTACGACACGATCCAGGAATCTACGTGTCTGCTGTGCATTTACCTGGTCCTGATCAAGCACGGTGGGGTTAGCGAAGGCGGCTTGTATGGCCTTTTTGGTGATTTCATTGAAAACTACGCGCTTAAAATCTGTTTTTTTACCCCCAATAGCCTCGCGCAGGTGCCAGGCAATAGCCTCCCCTTCACGATCTAAATCAGTGGCCAGATAAATCGCGTCGGCATCTTTGGCCAACTTTTGTAATTCAGCCACCACTTTTTCTTTGCCGGGTACTATTTCATAGCGTGGTTTCCAGCCGTTTTCCGGGTCGATACCCATGCGGTTTACCAGGGCGACCTTGGCGCGTTTACGTTTATTGGCTTCACGCTGTTTGGGTGGTAGCTTGCGTGATGCCGCAGCGAGTTTAGCCCTCTCCGAGGGTGTCATGCCGGATTTAGTCGAGGCACTACCGCTGGTGGGTAAGTCACGGATGTGTCCCACACTGGATTTCACCACAAAATCCTTGCCCAGATATTTGTTAATCGTGCGTGCCTTAGCAGGCGATTCCACAATGACGAGTGATTTGCTCATGAATAATTCGTTAATTCAATTGGTTAGTAAAAATGGTTGATTAATATACAATACGGCTGCCCTATATAAGAAATACGGCTTAGAAAGGGAGCTGTCAAGTACTAGTTACTAAATAGCTTTCAAAAACACCCCTAAAAGGTGTTACCAGCGATGATTTGGATCATACGTTAAGCTATTGAAAACGTGCAGTAAAATGTTATATTTTCCGGTCAGGAAAATGACCGGAAAATATTTTTTCGCAAATGGGGGGGGAATATTACCGAGTGGTGTGAATTTAAGGCGTAGAATTGGATGATTCTCGTTCAATAAAGCCTTCGATAACCTCGGTGGGTACCGCGCCGACTTGAGCGCCGAGCAGTTCACCTTTCGGGTTATAGACCAAAAAGGTCGGCGTACCAATCCATTGCTCGCCGGTCAATTCCGTATAGATACTAGCGACGGTTTCGGGTTCACCAATAAGATTAGGAAAATTTAATTTGTGCCGCTTTATGAATTTTTCTGCGTCCGAAAATTTCGCCTTGCCATCGAGTGAAACGCCCAGAATTTGCGCATCTTTATCCGCATGTTGCTGGTGAAATTTGACGTAGGCACCGGCCTCCTGATTACACACATGACAGTCGGAGGCCCACAGCATGACCACTAACCATTTACCGTTTCCGCTATAGTCACTAATCGATTTTTGCTTGCCTGAAAAATCGCTAAGCGTACCTGACAAGACCGGGAATGAAACCAATAGCAGCACCAATGTAGGCAAGATAATTTTCCAAGTTTTTGATTTCATATTCAATTTTAAGAGGGGATGTCGTGACATGAGTACTCCTTCATTATTTAGTACGTCGTGTGTCTTGTGGCTATAGGTTAGGCGCATCTAAGCGGGTTTTGTTACAAATCTTAAGCCGACCTGCCAATTTTTCTATGCGGCTAGTTCTTCATAATCTATACCGACAGCGCATAAAGTTAGACGCAATAACCCGGTTAAATAGTCCGTATATTTATTCTATTTGTGCAAAATAGGCCTGCAAATAGTCTGCAAATTCCGTTGTGGATTTTTGTTCCAGCGCAGTCTGAGCCTGTATCGATTGCTGTGCCCAATCTCTGTATTCTTGATTTTTAAGTGCAGAGAGTTGCCGACCTTCGAAATAATGTTGGTGTTGTTTAGACAAACGCATGGATAATTTATGAAAAGATTCATGCTGGTGAGACATGTTCGCGAGCACCTTGGCCGATGGGGTAAGTTCGGGATCAATAATGGCGGTGACCTGCTCATGCAAACTTGTTTGGTAGTTATTGCCAGTCGCGACTTCGTCCAGTAATATTGCGATCTGCTGCATGTTTTGGGTAAGTTCCAAGGCCCAGTCCTTGAGGATTATGGGTTTTGCATCACGCTGTAATAATAAGCCCGGTTTACGTCCTTGGTGCGCCGTCGTACTTTGATTGATGTCGATCTCTTTACGTTCCTCGCTGTCTATTTTTGGGCTGTCTTGTAGCGTGCAAAATAACATGAATACCTCAAGAAAACGTAGTTGAGAAAGACTAATACCGGTGGGTTCAAAGACATTAATATCCAGGGAGCGTAATTCTACGTAGCGTACCCCGCGACGTTTTAATGCCAGGCTGGGTTTTTCGTCAATGTCGGTGATTTGCTTGGGTCTTACCGAGCTGTAATATTCATTTTCGATCTGCAGTATATTGTCATTCAGTTGTCGGTACTTACCGTTGACTTTAATCCCTATCGATTTGTAGTCCTGTGAGGGCGTAGTGGTCGCACGCAACAGACTATCGACATAGGCATCGACACTATCATAATTGGCTTTTATGCCTGTCTTTCCTTCTTTGTAATTTTGATAGCCGATATCGCCCGTGCGCAACGAGGTTGCAAAGGGTTGGAAGTAGGTCGAGTCGTCATAGACCTCTAAGCCGACAGCGAGGCCGTCGACAAACGATCGGCATATCGCCGGTGATGCACCGAACAGGTAGGGGATTAACCAGCCAAAGCGTTGCAGGTTACGCACTAGCGCAAAATAACGCTGGTCTTGGTACTGTCTAAGATCGGCCGTAAAGTCCTCCAGGGATAGCAGTTTTCGCCAGAAGTCGGTCGAATAGGAATAGTTGAAATGTATTCCGGCAATGACCTGCATCATGCCGCCATAGCGGTTGGCGAGTCCACGTCGGTAGATAGTCTTCATACGCCCCTGGTTAGATTCTCCATAGTAGGCGATGGGTATACTCTGTTCACCAGAAACGATACAGGGCATGCTAGTGCCCCAAAGGTACTCGTTATCGATATTGTCGTAGACGAATTTATGCGTATTGCTCAGAAATTCCAGTGCGAGTTCGACGGTCTCTAGCGGCGGGGTGATGAGCTCCAATAACGACTCTGAATAATCCGTGGTGATATACGCATGTGTCAGCGCAGAGCCGAGCCGGGACGGGTGCCTTTGTTGCGACAATTTTCCATCGGGCTTGACGCGCAGGCTTTCTTTTTCCAAGCCACACTGGCGTTGGCCCAAAAATGATTTTGGCTCAGCGGTGGCGAGTTGGTCGATGCTTTTTTTTAGAGTCGTGTACACTAGTCTCTCGTTATTATATTTTTGTTGGAGGTAAATTCACTAAAAAAAATTCCATTTAATCACGACGTCTATCCTGCGGTTCAACTGATGTATTAGGTTCAATATACCATAACCCCGTGGGGTTAAATCTAGAATCACCTTGCCCTTACCAATGTTTCGCCTTTGCAGTGGAATTCGAAAATATCCACGACGCCACAATACCAAATATTGCATAATCTTCGGTTTCTACCAACGGGCTATCAATAAAGACCGCGTTGCGTAGATCATCATATCGGGCAAATACACCTAAATAGATGTGTTTCGTATTGAGAGATAGCTTGAAGGATATTCGGCTGCCGGTATAACCACTATGGGTATTATACGCGGGTCTTTGTGCGGTACTAAATTTCGATTCGACTTGGTAAAAGTAATTATTATAATTGCGATCGGCAAACAAGGGCCCAGCACCGATCTTGAGGCGCCAAAATGCGCCTGGCGAATGAAATTTACGTATCCATCCAATCAAGGGTGATACTGTCCACCCCTGATAAGCCAAGATCGGATCACCCACTGAGAATACCGCACGTAGGGGTAATTCGAGCCGGATCACTTGCGCGTTCGATCTGGGTTTCCACAGCAGATATTTTAGTGAAGGCCCGACGCCAAACGTGAGGTCTAGATTTGGCATGCCCTTTCTAGCACCATCTGTATCGTCTGATACAGGCAGGCTACCACCCAAACTGATACTCAGCTTTAATCGATTATTCTTAAATATTCTCCCTTTCATACCATCTTCGTCGGCAGCCAAGACTTCGCCGCGTAAGCGCACAAATGGAATGGGTATAACATAGTCCCTAGTTGGCTTTGCCCCACGATATATTGGTGCGACCACATAGGTAATTCCGATTCCCCATTCCCTTAAGGGCCTGTGTTCTGCCTGGGCGAGCGGTAACATTGCCATGAAGATGCCGCCGCCAACCACCACATTGATTAACCGTACTGCTAAAATTTTGCCCATACATTGACCACATCATAAAAATGGCTCCGAAGTTAGCATAAACAGGGCAACCGGTCCACGATCGCTAGGCTATGGGTAACACCCAGCAGTGATCTTTTTGGCGCTTATATGGGATGTGAAGCCGATAGGTGCAGGTCCCGGGCACTAGCTTAGGATTTAGAAAATGCCTTGACTAGGATAACGCCGCATGGTCGCGGCGTTATCAGAAATGGCTTTTACAGACGGGAATAATACTATGCTGCGGAATAAAACTATGCCGCTTTACTCTGTTTTAAGTCGAGCACGTATTGTTCGAGTTTGATCGTATCGAGGGTAAAATTACGAATACCTTCAGAGAGTTTTTCGGTCGCCATCGGGTCTTGGTTCATGCCCCAGCGGAAAGCCGCTTCAGAGCAATCTATGCGCGAGATGTCTTGGGTCTTCGCGTCTGCAGGATTGAGTTTTTGTGGCACACTATCCTCTGACTGTTGCAATTCTTCCATTAGCGCGGGTGCGATAGTGAGTAAGTCACAACCTGATAGCTCCAGGATCTCTCCGATATTTCGAAAACTGGCGCCCATGACGACGGTCTTATGGTCAAATTTTTTGTAATAATTGTAGATCTCGGTGACAGAGATCACTCCTGGGTCGGCCTCTGCTGCAAAACCGTCCACGCCACTGTTCTTTTTGTGCCAATCAAATATTCTGCCGACAAATGGCGATATGAGGGTAATTCCAGATTCTGCACAGGCTACCGCTTGCACGATGTGGAACATCAAGGTCAGATTACAGTGTATACCCTGTTTTTCCAGGTGTTCTGCGGCCTTGATACCTTCCCAGGTGGCGGCGACTTTTATCAATATGCGCTGTTTGTCTATGCCCATGTCTTTGTACAGGTCGATCAAGCGCAAGGCGCGATCGATGCTGGCTGAAGAATCAAACGACAAACGTGCATCAACCTCAGTGGAGACTCGTCCGGGTACTATTTTGAGGATTTCCGAACCAAAATTGACGGCTATTTTATCCATGGTCAGCGCCATTTGCTCTTGTTCCGTTCCGGCCTGTTCGCCGTGATGGATCGCCGATACGACAAGTTCTTTATATTGCGGCTGTTGCGCGGCCTTCAGTACTAACGAAGGATTCGTGGTCGCATCGGTGGGGCTATATTGCTTAATCGCGTCGATATCACCGGTATCCGCCACGACGGTGGTCATTTTTTTGAGTTGTTCGAGTTTATTCACATTCAGACTCCGTTCAAATAGGTGTAGGGCTGCTACTCAATTAGTAGTCAGTAAGAGTTTAACTGGCACTGTGTAATTTTCGATAAGGGGGTGTTTAATGAGAGGTCTATCTCATCATATGAATATAGCAGATCGTAGGAGTGCGCGCTAGAATACGCCTTGAATCGTCGTGTAATCTGAGCAGTGATAGTAAGCGGAGATTTTTAGGTGGTACGTTTTAGGATGCCTTGCGGGCCTTAATGGGTAAACTAAACCAAAAAGTGGCACCCTTGCCCTCGTTTTGCATGGCACCGATTTTTCCATAATGCATATCGATCATTTGTTTCGATAGGCTCAGGCCGATACCGCTGCTAGATTCATTGCCGGTCGGTTTGTTTGTTAGATGCGCGTTTTTCTTAAACAAAAAACCCTTGTCTTCATCCGTGATGCCAGGGCCTTCATCGACGATCTCGGCGTAAACATACTCTTCATCATGACGAGTATGAATAACGGTACAAGTATTCTGTGGACTAAATTTCATGGCATTGCCGATCAAATTTTCCAATACCTGTGA
>JBGMRO010000142.1:0-8396 GCA_048061555.1 Thiohalomonadales bacterium
GCGGTAGTGCCGTTGGCCTGACCGGAAAAGACGGTGACCTTATCCATGCCAAACAGCTGAAATTTATCGACAACAATGCACCGGAACTTAGCGCCAGTGAGATTATTGATATCGGTCATGTGGGTGAGGTTGCCAGCATCGATCCGACGATTATACATACCTTGGTAGAAGGTAATTTTATTCCGGTGGTCGCACCGATCGGTGTTGGGGAGGACGGGCAATCGTACAATATTAACGCGGACTTAGTTGCCGGTAAACTCGCCGAGGTACTGAGCGCAGAGAAATTGATGTTGCTCACCAATACCGCCGGTTTACTCGATAAGGCGGGTCAGTTGCTCACCGGCCTAAACGCCGCACAGGTAGATGCCTTGATCACAGATGGCACTATCTACGGTGGTATGTTACCCAAAATAGCCTGCGCCCTAGATGCAGTAAAATCGGGTGTAACTAGTTCACACATCGTCGATGGACGCGTCGAGCACGCAGTGTTGTTAGAGATATTCACCGACAAAGGCGTGGGCACGTTGATCACGAATAGCAAAACTGTGAATCGTGAATCGTAATTCGTGAAGTATATAAGCCCACGATTGTGGCTTTAAACTCTTTTTTCCTTGTTCCTTGTTCCTTTAGCCTAGATCCTTTAACCTTTAACCTTTAACCTTTAACCTTTAACCTTTAACCTTTAACCTTTAGACGCCTAAATCTCCGTTTTGTCTTACTTAGACCAAACCCTGCTATTTATTATTTCTTTGGCCGCAAACATCTTTTCGGCCTTCGCGGGTGGTGGTGCTGGGCTCATCCAATTTCCAGCGTTAATTTTTTTAGGGCTGCCCTTCGGTCTAGCGCTCGCGACACATAAAGTCGCTAGTGTAGCCTTGGGTGTAGGCGCAACGTTGCGTTTTTTGCGTGGTGACAAGCTGTCCTTAAAGCTGATGCTAGTTATTCTTAGTTTTGGTCTCCCCGGCGTGGTTCTTGGCGCCAATGTAATTATCTTCGTCGCGGATCGTCACGCGGAAATTCTATTGGGAATACTAACGACTTCATTGGGTTGTTACTCGATATTCAAGCCAGACCTAGGGATAGAGGCCCGTCATTTGCCATTGAATGCCACCAAAATTTTAGGCGGCGGCCTGGTATTATTTATTATTGGTGTCCTAAACGGCTCCTTGACCTCAGGAACCGGTCTGTTTGTGACGCTATGGTTAGTGGGCTACTTCGGTTTAGACTATAAGACCGCTGTTGCGCATACCCTGGTGATGGTCGGGCTATTTTGGAACGGCGTGGGTGCCCTAACGCTGGGCCTGTTGGTGCAAATACAGTGGCAGTGGTTACCGGCGCTTCTATTCGGATCGCTATTAGGGGGTTATTTTGGGGCCCATCTGGCTATAATTAAGGCCAATAAATGGATCAAACGAAGCTTCGAATTTGTGACGATTGTGGTCGGTATCAGCTTACTCTTTTAACGTATGTCGGATAATATTGTTCCAGTCGGTTTATAAGGCCGATATACGTTAAAAATTCAGTGTCGAATCAGGAAATAAATTGATATAATACCGGGGCATATAGCTCGCTTAGACGCTGACTACCCATTAAGTTTACAAACAACGTATGCAAAATAATCATCCACATCTCGTTACTATTCAACCGATTTACGCCAAATTAATCTTTGGTGTCGGTCTGGCGTGTATGGTCGTAGCCGGTTTTTTCTTGATCGAGGGCCTGTCACAATTTGCGGGTAGCAACGAGACACGTAATGTTTTGATCATTGGTGGTATTCTATTTCAAATCACGGAGTCCCTGTGTTTTATTGCCGCCGCCTCGCTGACATTCCATTCCCTGACATGGCGAGTCACACTGTTCTCGTTGGGCGTTATTCTCTTTATATTTTCCATTGGGGTTATGACGTTAGCGCAAAAAACTGCGTTACAAACAGGCATCAACGAAGCTAGTGCGATCGATGAAAAGCGAAATCACATACGGTCACAAATAGTAAGTTTAGATCGCATGATTGAAAGCTATCGTTTTAATGCCGAAAAACAAAGTAAATCAATCTTTAAAGATAGCCGCGCATTGGGACAAGATTCCATCAATCGAGCTGCTGGCATCGAGCAGAAAAAACTTGAATTATCGGATCAACTATTTACTTTGAATCAGAGTAGACGTGAAACTTCAGTGGACTTTTTTAACCGACTCGAAGAAGTCACGCATCTACCCGCACAATCTACCGAATTCTACTTTTTGGTCTTACGTTCGTTGCTGATAGAGCTTAGCGGGATATTATTGATGGCCTTTGGCGCTAGTCTGCATGCCTTAGGTCGATTTACAAAAGAACCCGAAAGGCCTACACCCACCGACCTTGCCAACGGATCAGGTGCAAGTCTACCCATATTTAATTTTGGTAAAGATCTGCTAAGTAAACGTAAGCAAACGAATGTCAAGCAAGTCGATGAGCAAACAGAGATGCAGCTTAAACGCGAGCAGCTTATCCAATCTTCCGAAATTCAAACCACAGATACTGAAGATGAAGATGTTGATTATATTATCGATGAGCATGTCGATGAGAATAGCGACTATGATAATGCCGCTGAAGATCAGTCTATCCAGGAGAGTGGACAAAATATTGTTTCGTTCGACAAACACAACTATAGTAAATATATCGAACGTTTGAAAAATAAGGATGGCGCTTCGGCCACGGCCAAAGATGTTCCCAATAACGCCAACGATCAAATCAAGGATGACGAAATCAGGGAAATTGCAGCGAGGGTATTTGATCTCTACAAGCAGGGTAATATCGCCAGCTTGAGTCGTGACAATATCATCAAGGCACTACGCTCTCAGGCCAATATAAAAATTGGCAGTAACAAGGCGACAGAGATCAAGAAGTATATAGATTCAAACTACAACAAGGCGTAGATCCTGTGATTTTTTCTTTTTTGAGTATTTATCTCGATTACTCTAAAGCCCAAAAATTCACGGCCGTTAAATAAGGGTAATAGCACATTATTACTAGATTGACGAGTAAAGTCTATGCACCTACTACAATTGAATGTACCGCCAACTACCTGGATTTTCTACGGTTTTGCATTGTTTCTCATGGCAACCGCAAATACGGTGGCGTCTGTACCAGACGATGCAACTAGTAAATCTAATTCCATCTTATTAGCAGCGCTGAGTGATCAGACTCACAGTGCTATAGCAGCCGTCACCCTAGCCGATTTTCGTGTCAAGCGGCCCGAAGTCGTCGATTTCCAGTTTATCGACGCCGTACTCGCATTGATGCTGCAACGCATTGGCGTGGATAGTGATAGAGATAAAACCATCGCCCTACTTAATACCGCTACACCGGGGCAAAAGGCCTTATATGCCGTGTATCTGATGCGATTGAGCGTTGCCGAATTTGGCTTTATCGGTTATTTTGAAAGTACATCAGGAGACCTAATTCCAGAAGTAGAACGCGGTTTAAAGATCCTCGGTGCCAAAAAGTATTTACAATTATTTCGAAAGTCCTTGTCCATTTTTAAGAAGCAAAAAGGTCTGATTACCGATTCCAGCAATCGACAGGAAATATTAGCGAGCCTATCCAATGAAAAAAAATACAATCTATACGATCCTATGGATGAGAAATTTGAGCAGTTAGAGGACGAATTAGTCCTGCAGAGCTATATAATCGCCTACGTAAACGAGAATCCACGTTACTTTTTTATAAAATAGAAATTAATTTTTCGCAAATAAGGTAGTCACTCAAATTACTGTTAGCATAGAAAAGTTGGAACGAACCCTCATCCCATAAAATATTCATCGCAGTATAAAAATATCTCTTATGCCTGGCGGTTTGATGCGCTTCTGAATCCATGGCATCCAACTCATCATCGACAGGTCGAAGGTTCGAGTCCTTCCAGGTTTACCATTTATTTCACTTTTAAAACAGTCGCTTAGGTACTGATAATGTTCGAACAGAATGTGCGCACTGCGCTTAAGTAGGCCACGAGTAGACAATTATTGCCAAAGTATCAGTTTTGGCACCACGCCAAACAACTATCCACTATGGATAAAATCGAATATTTCAGATTATCCTTACAATAATTTTTCACCCTATCAGTATGAGTCACAACACATACCTATCTATGTGTTGCCAGATTCCAACCCACATAACTTACGAATACACGATATTCGCAGAACCGTTGGTAGTGGGTAGCTGGTGGCGCAAGCAACTTTATTATAAGCAAAGCATTGGGGGCATATTTGCTCAAGAAGTGCTGACGTTTATGCCAGACTGGATACAGAACCTGTTAGAAACTGCTTAGGTGAAATCACAAAAGGATAGCGTAAACCCTGATATTTCTGAAGCATTTTAAAGTCACATTCCAACACTTAAGTGACCTTACAGTGGTTTTTCCTGACATGGAATACCAATCAAAAAGCAGACGTTAACGAGCAGACTGTGTGGCCAGAATGAAGCACCACATGGGTTGTGCTCGAAAGAAAGCTTTGTTATATGGCGACTCAGGTGCTTTGCTTTTTTAATCATGAACCAACCAGAAATTGATAAACTTAGTTCATCAACTCAAAATCACCGGGCTTCCAGGTTTTATCGAACCATGGTTGCAGTGGACCATAGAGCCTTAACAGTACGTTATAGCCTTTGTTAGGCATGGTTTGAATCCAGTTACCTTCGTGGCCTGTGGGTGCTTTGGGGCCAAAATAGACAGTAGCCGAACCATCTTTGTTTAATTTAAGTCCTTTAGCATTGCTATCCAGTCCGCCCTTTAGCTGATCGGTTTCAAGTATTGAACGAGTGTGATTATCGTAAGCCATGAATGACCAGAAGTTTTTTGCCGGGATAGGGGCCGGCATATTCACTGTGTATGTCTTACCACCGTCAAGCATTTTTCCTTTACTGTCCGTTGCTGCAATTTCATACACCGAACCTGCACCTACTTGTGGTTTCACCATAAAGGGCGTGATACCTGTAGCATAGAAGTGAAAACCAATACGATCATCTAATGCCCGCGCGCCGTTTTTATCAAGAAATTCGTGACTACCCGATGCCAGAGGTGAATACCATTGGCGATCTGGATAGAAATAAACCTCTTTGTTACGCGGCTTGTACATAACCGCACGGCCTGCAGCATTAGCGATGGTAGCGGCTTCATTCAGTATTTTTCTCATGCGATCATCAGGTTTAAATGGCTGGCCCTTTTTAATACCAATCGCAGCCGCTAAACCCAATAACTCAGGATCGCCTGAGTTTGCGGGTTCATACTGAATGACTTCATTTAGCTCATCGTAAAAACTCGCATCCGTGGCATGAATGGTGTTGTATTGTTTGTTTGACAAGTTAACAAACTTATTTGCTTCGGGGTTTTTAGCTTGAGATAGCGGGTACACCCTAAATGTTTTTTTAAATTTAGCGATAGCCTGCTGTGTATTACCTGGCTTAGCTACTACACGAAGTAGCAGCCAATGACGATAGGTTTTGGTTTTTAAAACAAAATAACCTTTGGGTGTCTTGCCTTTATAGTTAGGTCCGACCACCAGGTACTTTCCGCCTTTGCCGCGGTCCGCACCGCCCATACCGATATCGCCAACATACTTAAAATAAGCATCATCAATCAAACCAATAACAGGCACGGAAAGGTCAATAACAACAGGGCCGTCTTTTACATTAATCTCGGTGTATACATAGGGTGTTGTGGTTTGAGCGGTTAACCATAATGATCTTGCATTCATCAGGTCTTCAGTGATGCCAATGGTTTTATTGGGCACCAGCCCAATCTCTCTGTGGCCATGTAACATGGCATACATAGAGGCTGTTGCCATGCCGGCTTCAAACAGTTGCACAGCGCGAGAGGTGTCTAGAAAGTCATACGCTTTTTCTATGGTTTTGTCCGTTGGAAAGCCATCAACAAAATTTAATTCACCAAGATATTTAGTCTTTGCGCTATCGGGCGTGATGAGGCTTTGTGGAACCTCTGCCTGATATTTTGGCGCGCCGATTACTGGGGATGCCATGCTTAATGAAGCACTTAATATAATGGCAATAGTCGCTATTTTTTTCATTGTAGACAGTCCTTGAGCTTGTGCCTAATTATAGGGTTACAACATTATTTCACTGTTTTCTCAGGGTTTACTTTCCCATCAATAACTTTTTGACTAACACCGTAGTAACGCATGGTAAAAGAAAAATCATGACCTTTTGTATCGATGTTACCTCGTTCCCACGTTCCTGCGTGGGAATGTATACCGGACTCAGAACCTCAATCACCGGTATGGATTCCCAAGGGGGACCGCGGGAACCAGAGTTAACACGAATGAGATCACATCTCTCTATGCGCTGCAACTTATTTTACCTTTAACTTATTGCTTATTATGGTTATTTTCCGATTATTTGTGGGGATTCGTCAGTACCTAAGCCCTTTTTAAAAAGGTGGAAATAGTAGGGCTGGTAAAAAATCCTAATTCATTAATCGAGGTTAAACACACCCTCCCAGATGGGCAGCTTGGGAAATCCCCGTGAATCCCTTATTATCGTAGTAAATCACCACTAATGGACTCCAAAATGAAAACAAAGGCGCTCAAAACCGAGGAATATTTCATCCGCGATGAACCGTATTATCAACCGGTTGGAGATGAAATTAGCGTATTTGAGGCGGCTTATAAACAATTGTTACCCGTGTTGTTAAAGGGGCCTACGGGATGTGGTAAAACGCGCTTTATGGAGTACATGGCGTGGCGCTTAAAACGCCCTCTAATCACCGTCTCCTGCCACGATGATCTGACCGCATCCGATTTGGTCGGAAGATTTTTGATCAGTGGCGGTGAGACAGTTTGGGTGGACGGTCCCTTAGCGCTCTCGGTTCGACACGGCGCCATCTGCTATCTGGACGAGATCGTAGAGGCCAGAAAGGACACTATGGTCGTTATTCATCCGCTCGCGGACGATAGACGTGTATTACCCATGGAAAAATTAGGTGAAATTTTAACGGCCACGCCAGAATTTAATTTATCCATTTCCTACAACCCGGGATACCAGAGTGTTTTAAAAGACCTCAAGCAGAGCACTCGGCAACGGTTCGTTGCCCTGCAATTTGACTATCCTGGCGCAGAATTGGAGGCCACTATCATTTCGTCGGAGGTGGGCATTAGCAAAGATCTGGCGACAAATTTAGTCAAGTTTGCGAATATGACCCGAAATTTGAAGGGCAGTGGTTTAGAAGAAGGCGCGAGTACGCGCTTACTGGTTCATGCGGCAAAGTTGATGAGTGACGGTATTAGTCCAGTAACAGCATGTGACGTGGCTATCGCGCAGGCCTTGACCGATGATCCTGAGATGTTGGTCGCGATCTCTGAGCTGTCTTCCTCTCTCTTTTAATCGCATCGTCGTTCAAATACTGCCAATTCTATTATGTCTATAAATTGAGTTTGCGAATAATACTACAGAATGCAATCGTTAAATAAAAAGACATTGACACAGCAGCTCGATAGCATTCTGGATGTCGAATTTACCTTTATAGACACGAAGTCATTGGCTGCAGATTTATTACCCCTACCTGCTAGCCAGCAATCCTTTTTACTCGATTGGGCGCAACGTGTTGCGAGCACCAATGTAGAGTTGGCTCGTCAATTTCTACGCCTAGCAATTATCAGAATAGGATCAATGGACTTGGAAGTGATTGAGGCCTGGGCGCTTGAGGCCATGAATGAATATGATCGTCTGGGGCTACATCCCGCTCTAAAGGTGATCAACAAAGTCGATGAATTTTTACAGTATCAACGTGACAAGGGGGTTGCAGCCCAACTCGAGGATAATGCGACGATACTGCAACATTTTGCACACGGGCTCTCTGGTCGTCGTTTACAGATACAAGAATCAGATGCGTGCTTTACCGATACAGAAAGTATATTTCTACCCCTTAGATTAGTGCAGTTGCCCAGTTGTAAAGACAATTTTTTGCTGTATAAGTCGATGGTCGCGTATTTGTGGTCACAAACCCGCTTTGGAACTTTCCGACAATCGTTAACAGAAATTAGCAATAAAAATCCGCAAACTAAAGAATTTTTGTCGCTCTTTCATTGTTTTGAAACACTGCGACTAGAAGGCTGTATTCAACGTAGTTTACCGGGTCTGTATCGAGACATGTGTCGTCTCAAGGCGTTAGTTGGCCAACAACAATTACTGCCAGAATGGGAAAGGCACCGTATTACACTCTTTAAGCCCAATGCAAGCATACAACAGGCGATTCAAATGACCCAAGATAATTTGGGGCAATTGGCATGTTTTAAGCCTTTTCCGTATCAAGGTGAGTTACGTCTTGAGCTCGTGGATGCATGTCGAGAAAAAAGAATCAGCAGAGAAAAAGCCGAAGTACGTACCGCGCTGTATAAACTACAACAGG
>JBGMRO010000143.1:0-8381 GCA_048061555.1 Thiohalomonadales bacterium
CAAAATTGGTCTTACTGCCTGCATGGACATAGGGAGATTCTATCGTGTTAATCATCGCTTATTCACTCAATCGTTGCAATTTGATTGTTTTCTATCTGTTCCAAACTTGCCTGTACAGAACCTTCCAGCCCCTGTTTATATCAGCGTCGGCGCCACTAACGTTACGCCCCGTAGTTACCCCGAATAGTTACCCCCTATTGGACTAGAAGAAATTATTGTGTAAATAGGTGAAATCGTTAAATATTCTTGCTTCTAGGTCTGTGCTCATTAATAATAGGTCTTTTTTCTCGTCCCATCGGCGCGTAGTAAATTGCGCCATTCGGACGCTGAGAGATCGAGACTATTCTAGCATTTGGTCGAAGAAAAGAACATCTGCACACATTGCGGGGTTCTATGACTTCAGAATGTGACAAATAAAGGAGTGGATAAATGACTACTGATTTAGAATTTCCAGTCGAAAAACAACGTGCCTGGGAAAAAATAGAACGACTTATCGATAAAGAATTAGAAGACGAGTCAGCTGAATTTCAAGCAAAAATAAAGACTATTATGGCGTCGACCCTAAAGGCGAATATGGATTTATTTATTGATGACTTACCCTACCTACTGGCCTTGGTAAATGACGGTAAGTTGGCGTCGTTGCAGAGTCATGCCGATACCGATGCAGTCGAAAAGGTCCAACAGCTTGTGGATATCTTGGGGCCTAAGATCAAGACAATTATGGAAAGTCACTAACGGTGGTCTGTCGTTATACCCTAGACCAAAGATTGCGGCAGGATAGTTATCCTTTAGGTGAGTCTGACAGTAGTATCTTGTTATTAATGCGTAATGCGCTGTTTCCATGGTTTATTATTGTACCGCATACAGCGGAAACCGAACTCTACTTACTACCCGAGAGTACCCAAAAGATTTTACTGAAACAGATCAATACAATTTCTCTTTTTATTAAAGAGACCTTGTTGGTCGATAAAATAAATGTTGCGACTATAGGTAATGTAGTTTCACAATTTCATATTCACATTGTCGGGCGTAAGCATGATGATGTTTGTTGGCCTGGTGTGGTCTGGGGGACTGATCAGTTTTCACCGTATTCGCGTGAGGACTTGATCCATATTACTGCTTCTGCACGTGTTGCTCTATCAAATGTGTTTCTGATAGATGAAGGTTTAGTTGGTCAAAATTAGCACATTAGCTGAGACACATTAGTCGATAGGATACCCCAGCTTGCTTAAATTACAAGTCACTGCTAAACCCATTCAGCGTAAAACTAGCTACAAAATAGATTTCGTCAGTAGCATGGGTGTACCAAGGCTGTTTCGATAGAGAGTCGCATTTCCCTTTTTAAAATATTCCACCCAAAATTTGCTTAGCGGGTTAATAATACTGGGTCGTACATAAAATTTTTGATCAGAAATATAGCCAAGTCCAAAAAAATAGATTTTTGTTTTTTTCCAATCCGGGATGAGGTTGGATTTGCGTACAATGGCCATTGATTTTTTACTATTTACTTTTTTTATTACGCCACGTTTATGAAAACTAAATAGATCACTGTGTTCTAGACCGTCGCTGATTATCAACACGGTTTTGTTTGGTATGTTATCGACGCTGATTAATTTATTAGCAAAATCGTTTAGCGAGTGGATGAGATTGGTTTGTGGTAGCTTGTCATCTGTGATTTTTAATAGCTTACCTATTGCGGACGTCATCTGTTTTTTAAATTCATGTTCTCTTGTCTTGATACATTGTAAGAAAACTCTTTTATCCTTCCTGCGCAGATGAAACAGAAATTCCTGTGTGGGAGGCACGTTACCAATTTCATCAAATAATAATTCAGTATATTGACCATTAATGTTGGCCGAAAAACGGGATATTTTTACGTTTTCTCCGTGTTGACCCCAATCAGAGATGAGCTCCACTACTGATTGTTGCATCGCCGCCGTCAAATTCATGGTTTGATCTACTAGAACATAGAGCACCTTATTAACGGGTAGTTCCGGTGGCGGGTATCCAGGAATATTATAACAGTCTTGGTACATCGTACCGGCAAGTGTTTGCCTACTAAAGGCAAGGCTTGCGAGCAAGATGCATGCGATGATAATGGACCAGTGGTGTCTTGATGGTGAAAAATTTCTGTGCATAATAGGCTTGTTTCGAAAATTCTCTATAACTGTCGATTGATTAACTAAAAAAGTGAAATTACCGTACTTACTATTACCGGGTTCATTATTACCGTACTCACTATTACCGGACTTATTCACTTATGGTGCCAAAATGTTGGTGCCGATATTGCATTTCCTATGCGTTATACAGTATGCATCGCCCGTTAGCTTATGCGGCGCATGGCAGTCTTCTACTTCAATTAGGTAGTAGGGTAAATTTCGGAGTTATTCCATGGTTTTAGTCAAACGAATCTGCATAGTGACAATATTTTTGTCTCTATTAGTGTTGTCAGGTTGTAGCTTTTTGGGCGGTGGGTTTCACAAGAATATAGAAACAAAAAGTAGTCATGCGGCAGTCGTACCGCCTGCACCTACCCTTAAACATACGAGTATTAGTCCCGAATGTATAAAATTAATTGAAAATAATCCACAGACGGTTGATCAACTTGGTGGGCAATCTGGGTCGAGCCATGTAAAAGTAGGTGCTACTGGATATGGCGCGCCCCCGAAAAATTATTATCCCGCAGGACAGCGACGTCTCATGACAATACGCGCCGCAAAAATAGATGCCTATCGAGCACTGACAGAGGTGGTCGGTGGTCTGCATGTGTGGGGCAGTACGGCTATAGAAGACATGGTATTGGAAAAGGACCGATATCGTACCTTTTTGGATACCTATATACGTGGCGCACGCATAGTCTCTGTATCTGAGATGAAGGATGGTACATACAAAAGTGTGGTGGAAATGCAGGTCGATCGACAATTTTTGTCCCAAGTTATGACTTTTATCGATCCAATGCTGGCACAATGCCTACGCAATAACGGTGGTATGAAAGTCGTCGATAACTCTAATTCTCTATCCTCGCCATCTTTTTATTATAGTGAATAAAAAGATGCATGAACCCTATATAAAACTAGTTTTTCGTTCAATATTGCTATTAACGCTTATTTTATTCAACGGTTATTTCGATGTAGCCGTTGCTAGTATCGTGGAAGCAAAAGGTACATCGATATTGCGGGATAGCGATGTAAGCAAGGCGCGTCAAGTAGCCTTGCAAGACGCCATGCGACAGGCAATGTTGCAGGCGGGCGCTAATGTGACCACGACCAGTAACGTTGAATTCAATGTACTGGCGACGGATAGTGTGCGTATCCGGGCGAAGGGTACGGTTACGGACGTTGTTGTACTCGATGAATGGATAGATAAAGACGACGAACACTACCATATTCTGATTCGTGCCCGAGTGGAATCTAGTAAAGATGATGACGAGGATGCCAATCGCTATCGCAAGAAGGTTGCCTTCACCCAGTTTAATGTCCTTGATAGACATCAGATTCACGATATGCCCCAGGTCGAAAAACGGGTCTCGCAGGAGTTGATGCGACGTCTAGAGAGTTCGGCGGATATGTTGACGGTCGATGCAACACAATACCTATTACCACTGTCTTCTCAACCCGCCGCCGCAATCGGAATTAGTCAACGACAGGCTATTATTGATCTGGCCAAAACACTAGGTGTGCAGGTAATCCTTACGGGTACCATACTGGATATGGGGACGACCGATCATGCGTTGGGCATACAATTGCGGCATGTTGAACTCGAAGTGGCGTTATATGACGGTATCACGGGAAGTTTAATTGCTAAATTTCGTGACAATGGCTCTACTTGGACGGGACGTTGGTTTGATTTTCCGGTCATAGGACCCGCGATGAACGACAAATATTTTGCCGCCCCAATAGGGCAAGTGACGCACGTAATTCTTAACCATTTTGTATTTGCCATTTCTAAGACCTTGTTAAGATTACCTTTTACTGCGCGGGTCGTACGTACGTCGGGACGCCAAATATATTTTGACGTGGGTGCATTGGCCAATGTACAAGTCGGTGATGTCTTTATGGCGTATCGATTAAGCGAGGACCCTATCACGGCACCCTTTATGGAATCCCCCTTAGGATACCAGGAGACACCCGCCGCTTCTTTAGTGGTAAAGTTTGTTCAGCCCTTATTCGCGATGGCGGAATTGGATGCGAAGGCCAGCAAATTGCGAGTTGGCGATGTGGTTCGTTTTATTTGGTGAGAAGTGGGGGTGATGGCTGAGAATAAGAACGCCTTCATGAACTCATGAGTATCGATGCGCCGATCTGGAATTCACTATTAGTTAGGGATTGGGATCGAATCACTTCAACGGTCGCATAAAGTGGCGGTAGCAAATTTTTCTCGGGTTTAATCCGAATATACATGACTGTACCCGGTTGGATTTCTTCACTCGTACCCATTAAGACACCGGTCGCAGATAAATTTATACATCGAGCCTTATAGTATTTTGGTGACCCAGCAATTTTATATTGCAGTGGTGATTCTGCATTCAAACGGATAAACCCGCGCTTTTCAGAATAATTTATCGTCATTCTATCGTCCTCAAGCCTGTAAACGATGGTTATACGGTTTAACTCTATTGTTTCCGATCTAAATAAAGTGCAGTATGGTCAGAAGACAGTGTATTTTATCCTGGTGCGACGATTAACGGTGACGCCATACAATTATATTTATTATGCCCATCAATATCTTGCCTACAGGGATGTAGGTAAGGGGCGTAAGCAGGGTGCGGAAGCTTTGCACGTCTTTTTCGCGCTCAACTGATGAATCTAGGTTAAACGATAATGATGCAAATTTAACGCCGATATGGTATAAGCTCACTTTATTTAACCGTCCAAACTTTAACCCAGAAAATATCGCTGGATTTTGTGATCCAGAATAGATGCTTAATTTTAACCAATCAAATAACCCTAAAAAGTACTTACCTTGAATTCGACAGGAAACTTAGACGAATCCACCGCTATTGTCGTTTCTCGGGATAACCATTGCGTGTCTCGGAAAAATATTAGTGAATCTGCACTTAAGGTGCTTTATCGACTCAATAAGGTGGGTTATGACGCCTATCTCGTCGGAGGCGGGGTTAGAGACTTATTGTTGGGTCTTCATCCAAAAGACTTTGACGTCGCAACCAATGCCTTGCCGGAACAGGCCGCTGCTCAGTTTAAGAACAGCCGCCTCATTGGTCGTCGTTTTCGCTTGTTACACGTCCGATTTGGCAGAGAAATCATTGAAGTTGCCACGTTTCGTGGGCATCACTCGCCACAAGATAATGTCGAACAGCCGCAGGATAATAATGTCATTATAAACCAGGATGCTCATATTCAAGACGGTATGATCCTTCGAGATAATGTCTATGGAAGCATTTCAGAAGATGCTTGGCGACGAGATTTTACGGTGAACGCCCTTTATTACAACGTCAAAGATTTTTCAGTGTGGGATTACACTGGTGGCATGCAGGATTTAGAGGACCGGGTATTACGTTGCATTGGAGATGCAACACAACGTTACCAAGAAGATCCCGTGCGTATGATAAGGGCGATACGCTTAGCCGCAAAACTCGATTTCACTATCACTCCTCAAACGGCGGACCCCATTAAAGAATTGGCACATAAGTTGGCAGCGGTTCCAGCAGCGCGACTGTTTGAGGAAGTTCTTAAGCTCTTTATGAGTGGATGTGGCGTTAAGACTTTTCGTTTATTAAACGAGTTTAATTTATTTTCTATTTTGTTCCCTCAAACTGCTGCCTGTATTGCTGAAAAAGACAGTAAAACGATTCGCTTTATCGAGCAAGGTCTTGAAAACACGGATGCACGAATCGCACAAGGAAAACCCGTTACTCCGGCGTTTTTATTCGCGATTATGTTATGGCACCCCACAGAACAATGTACCGCTAACCTATATACGAAGAGCAAAAATCAAAACCAGGCCTTACAAATAGCCTCGGCCGAGGTCATTAGTCGCCAGGTCCAGACCGTCTTAATACCTAAACGATTTTCAGTCCAAGTCAAAGAAATTTGGTCGATGCAGAATAGATTGACGCGTCGTCAAGGTAAACGAGCGGTTCGATTATTGTCTCAGGCGAGATTTAGAGCGGGTTATGATTTTTTATTGCTGCGTGCTCAATCTGGTGAAGCCGAACTACAGGCCTTGGGTGATTGGTGGACGACGTTTCAAGAATGTAGCGCTACCGAGCAAAATGCCATGGTGCGCAACATCAATGATGGTGACACTACGCAACGTCGCCAAGCACGAAAAAAAACCAAAAAAACTTGATCTGACGCGCATGTCTATCGCGTATTTGGGATTGGGGAGTAATCTGAATGGGCCAGTGTCTCAAATCAAGGCAGCCATCCAGTCTCTCGGTCTATTGCCTGACTGCATAGTACGGCAAGTTTCTAGTTTGTATACAAGCCCACCTATGGGGCCTGTGATCCAGGCCGATTATATCAATGCTGTGGTTGCTCTGCAGACTCGCTTCGATCCTGTTCAATTATTGGACAATTTGCAGGCGATAGAGCGACAACAGGGTCGTATACGCGGTGTACGTTGGGGGCCACGCACGCTAGATATCGATATTCTATTATACGAACAACTCCGCATCGACTCAGAAAGATTAAAAATCCCCCATCCAGGTCTATGTGAACGCAACTTCGTCCTGTATCCTCTACACGAAATCGCCCCAGATGTGCACATACCGGGCAAGGGTTCTATTGATGAATACTTGCATTGTCGTGCGATGGAGCCACTGCGGGAATTTTCGACCGAACCCTAATGATAGTCTGAAATAATCAATATAATCAAGTATTTACGCGGAATATTTAATTAAAATGCGATCGCTAACTAGTTTTATAATACCTAGATGTTTTGAAAAATAATGGATCCAAGCTAAATATGTCAACACTACCGCAATATATTGTCGTGGAGGGTCCCATCGGCGTTGGTAAGACGAGCCTTGCAAGGCGCTTAGCCAATAGCTTTGACAGTGAAGTCCTACTGGAAGAGGCTGAAAAAAATCCATTTTTGGAGGGCTTTTATCAAAATAGACAGCAATCTGCATTGCCGACACAGTTATTTTTTTTACTGCAACGTGCCAAGCAAATTCAAGAAATAAGACAATGCGATATGTTTGCACCAACTCGTGTGGCGGACTTTCTGTTGGAAAAAGATCGACTATTTGCCGCTATTACACTGGATGTAGATGAAATGAGCATTTACGATCAGGTCTACGATACCCTCACCTTACAAGCCCCTCTGCCCGATCTGGTGGTCTATTTACAGGCACCTGTCGATGTCCTCATGGTGCGTATTCGCAAGCGTGGGCGGGAAATTGAAGCCAGCATCGATACAACTTATATGCAAAAATTGGTGGATGAGTATACCCGGTTTTTTTACTACTATAACGCGACACCGTTATTGATCGTCAATGCCGAGCAGATCGATTTAGTCAGTAACGATCAAGATTATGAACTTTTACTACAGCAAATTCGTCAAATGGGTAGCGGTCGGCATTATTATAACCCTATACCCTTTGTGCAGGACTAAAGGCCCTAGAATTCGCTGAAAAATTTGGTGAGAGAATGAAAAAAATTAACTTGAATACCTTACGAAAATATAAAACCGACAAGGAAAAAATTGTCTGTATAACGGTCTATGATGCAAGTTTCGCGGCATTGCTTGACGAAGCAGAAGTCGATGTATTCCTTGTGGGTGATACATTAGGTATGGTTATTCAAGGACATGATACAACTTTGCCTGTCGAGGTCGATCACATAATCTATCATACGCAGGCAGTGCGTCGCGGAAGTCAACGCGCATTTCTTATTGCTGATATGCCATTTTTAAGTGAGATAAATCCAGATGTCGCATTACAGACGGCCGGTCGGTTAATGAAAGAGGGTGGGGCGCACATGGTTAAATTGGAAGGCGGTGCGGCAAAACTTTCGGTAGTTGAAAAGCTGTCAAACTACGGGGTACCGGTATGCGGTCACCTCGGCTTGTTACCGCAATCGATTAATCAGCTCGGCGCCTACAAAGTTCAGGGAAAGGACGAAGCGAGCGCAAAGCAAATCTTGCAAGATGCGAAGGCACTGCAAGCGGCGGGTGCTGAAATGTTAGTACTGGAATGTGTACCACAGAGGCTCGCGGCCGATATTACTGAAAGTTTACACATACCTGTCATTGGCATAGGTGCAGGCCCACACTGTGATGGACAGGTTTTGGTGCTGCAAGATGTATTAGGGTTATCTACACAGCTTAAACCGAGATTCGCAAAGAATTTTTTAATCGGAAAGGATAGCATTTTGAGTGCTGCACAGGCCTTTGTTTCTGAGGTAAAGTCGGGTAAG
>JBGMRO010000144.1:0-8345 GCA_048061555.1 Thiohalomonadales bacterium
TTTTGAGGTCACTGCGAGTCTATGAGTCCAGTAATTTAGACTTCGCAGATGCATTATTATCTATGATAAATAACGATAAAGGATGCGAAGCTACGATAACATTCGACAAAAAGGCGGGTAATATCCCCAGCTTTACATTGCTGAGGTAGGGATTTTCTGGTTCCCACCCCCGTGGGAATCTGTACCTCTGTTTGCAACCCTGTACCCAGTATGCGTTCCCACGCAGGAACGAGGGATTAGGTTAATATCCATCCACAAACGGTCTATTTCTCCAATCTCATTACCAATAATAAAACCCCATAAAAATGTTGACGGAATAAAGTAGCAGCAACGTATGTAAAATGTATTTTACGTTGTCCTTCCCGAGCCCCCTCAAATAGCGCACGGCTAATATCAAAGATACGACTACCTCGACTTTCATAACCCAGTCTCCGTAGTAGCGCAGATCCCAGTAAGATATGGGGCTAAGGTATTTCCAGTCAGAAAAAGGCAAGAAGTGACGATGGGCATCGTGATGGTGTAGTGCAAGGTCAAATAAAGAGTGTACTAATATGCTCGCAAAGAAGAAGGCCAACCATTTTTTATTAATTTGGTAAAACAACAGGCTCGCGGCCAGGCTCAAAGGAATGGAGTGGTGGATATCGAATATGTAATTCCACGGGTCTTGAAAGTACTTCTCCGACCAGATGATCGAATCCGATGTCTTAAGTATGACCTTCTCGTAGAAATAAAAAATAAAGGCAGGAATGTCTGGCGCCAGTCCGCCTAAAATAATGGCCAAGGCCATGCGAGGTTTGATTCGATCGCCTAAAATGCCTAAATTTATAAAGACGTGTGCAGGAGTATTCATAGTTCACATATATCTGGTTAGCTGTGGCTAGCTGATGTTAGCATCTGGCTGAAAAAGGGTGAAATAATTTGTGAGCAATTATCAAGGTAATCTGTAGGTAACCTAGAAATGAGGTTACATGTCCAAGGGGTAAGCAATGGCCATTCTCTTACTCATAAATCTGCGATAGGCTTAATATTTGGAATCCTTTCGTCTAGCCGTACGACAGTTTTGTCGTTCTTTACCACACCTTATTATACCATGCTGCGTGCTGTATAGCCGCGTAAGTAAGGATAGACAAAAAAACACCCTATTAAATGAGTGTATCTAATGAGTATTATAAAACTGTGGGATCTCCTCTAGAGATGGCGAAATACAAAACAATAATTTTCGATAACTATTTAACTGCTTGCCGATATATTGCGAGTGATATTATGACAAGCGGTCATCTTTTTACGGTAATCATGAAGCGACATTCTGAAATAGATTTATACCTTTTTATCATACAGACTAATAGTTAGGCCCAACATCAGACCCCTCAGCGCAATTAAAAGAAGTCGGTCGTTGTGAGGTGCCGCAAACCCATATTTAAAATGACATCATTTTGTACGATATTGCTATTCGATTGTTGCTCAGTTTGACAACAACGATGGTAATTATGCAGCGGGCGCTACGTGCTTAATGAAAACACGTTACCAACACCGATCGGGATAATAAAGGACGGGTGACGTACTGGGAAAGTATGGATGGCGGTAAAAACCTGAATTGGGTTTCTATCACTGGAAGATAAAGGGAGCAACACATGAAACGTCGGGATTTTCTAAAATTCGGAGTATCAGCGGGCGCCACAGGGTTGGCGGTAGGCGTCTTAGGAAGCGGAGTGCTAAGTAATCGAGCGTATGCGCAGGCATTAGAAGTTGGGTTGTCTGATCCAGCTCTACAACCCATGTTTACCGAAAAAGTCCGAAGTGCGTTAGACAAAAAATTTAAGTTTAAACCGCGTAACGATCACATTTATGATGTTAGGGCGGCTTTAACCACTCAAATGACGGGTTTGCGCAACAGTCTAGGTATACCGCTTTCTACTCCTGTGTGGGGTTATGCGGCACCGGGCGATATGCCAACCTGGCCTGGCAAGACATTCGAAGTTAAAAGTAACCATCCGGTAACTGTCAATTGGAGCAACGGACTTGTCGATCCGTTGGGTACGCCGCTGCCGCACATTGTACCGGTCGATGAATCCTTGCATTGGTGTTATGGTCTGCCGGGTTATGCTGGCAAAGTGGCGATTGCGACCGACGGTGTCCCGTTAGTGCCACATTTACATGGCGGGCACAATGACCCGGCAGTCGACGGTAATCCGGAATACTTCGCGGGTACCACTAAAGCCAGTCGTGGCCCACGTTGGGTCAGCGATTCCTATGTTTACGATAACAGTCAACCTGCGGGTACGCTTTGGTATCACGATCACGCCTTAGGTATAACGCGCCTGAATGTCTATGCGGGTCTCGCTGGGTTCTATATTATCCGGGACAAGTATGACACCGGTAAATATGACAATCCGTTAAAGCTACCCGCCAAGAAGCACGAATTGGCCTACATCATCCAAGATCGCATGTTCACGGAAACCGGTGAGCTTTTTTATCCCGCCTTTGATGGTGACCCGGCATGGAATGATTATATCGTCGGTGAAGGTGCTACGCCACCAATACCGGGCGGTCCATCTGCGCTGGCAGAATTTTTTGGAGACCATATACTGGTAAACGGTAAGCTTTGGCCAAGGGTAAAAGTTGAACCGCGCAATTATCGTTTACGTTTACTCAATGGCTGTGACAGTCGTTTTATGCGGGTACGCTTTCGGATTGTGGCCGCCGGGGCTACCACCGTCGATCCAACTTCCGCACCTCACAAGTTTTACGCCATAGGTTCAGATCAAGGTTTTTTGAAAAAAATAGCACATGTGACTGAAGTCGACTTTATGCCGGGTGAACGCCTAGATCTGGTATTTGATTTTGCATCGGTACCGGCAGGGTCGCGGGTCATTGTTGAAAATATCTTGGGTGATGCCCCATTCGGTGGAGCCTTGCCAGGTCCCGCTGATCTATACCCGGACCGTCGCACTGATCGTATAATGGCATTCGATGTAACAAAGTCGTTAAAGACGTCAATCCCGGATAAGTTTAGTCACCGGTATAAATTACGGGGCTCATTTACCGGGATCAAGCAGAATGCGGTAAAGACACGTAAATTGGGTCTATATGAAGGTACTGATGATCACGGGCGGCTCATGCCGATGTTGGGTACCGCCGAGCCGGTGACCAATGTAGAGGGTGGTCTCGTGAATGGCTCAATGACCTGGGATGCAGCGATTACCGAAAATCCAGGGCTGGGGGATACCGAAATATGGGAAATTTTTAATGCCACCGTGGATGCACATCCGATCCATGTCCACTTGGTGCATTTTGAGATCCTGAGCCGCAACGCGTTTAGCGCAACCCTGGTGGAGCAAGCAGTCGCTACTCATACCGGTGCGGCCGGCATAGGTTTCCACTTGGACAATATTGTTGTCAAGCCCGCAAAGATACCAGTACTCGATGCGGAGGCTGGACCAAAAGATATGGTCTTGTGTTACCCCGGTCAAGTGACTCGAATAAAGATGGTCTTTGACAAACCGGGGCGCTATGTTTGGCATTGTCACATCCTATCGCATGAGGACCATGAGATGATGCGGCCTTTCCATGTAGGGCCGGGACCGTTTTAGTACGTATTAGCTAGGCAAAGCAAAGCACACAACGGGGTCGTGCTGATGACGTCAGCTCGATCCCGTAGTTTTTTAGCCCGTATCATCGAAATAAAATTAGCAACGTCTACAAAATTCAATTCGTACCAAGCCAAAAATTTGTAGTTCACTTTTCTGAATCACGAATCACGAATCACGAATTTACTTTAGCTGGAGTTTCGATAGAAGCAGCTAATCTCACCGTTTCCCGTCGACTCAATTTTAATGTGCTGTCACGCTCGATCATTTCTGTGCGGTTTTAAACGCAGGTCTTAGTGACGGCGGCAATTATTGTTCATAAAATCTAAGATGTTATTGATCTGTCTTAATACTATGAGATCGTTAATGTGGTTAATAAGTATCTCTTAGTTTAACATTGCATGATCCAGAGGTGCTATATATGCCACTTAGATATGCTGTAAGTCACAAGTAGGTCCAAATAGCATAGAATTGGCTTTATATATTTCCGCTAAGCAGTGCTTTTCATGTGTTATTAGCTATTTCAGAATAATATTCTTGAAACGTGTCTAAAAGTCTCTAAAATGGTTGTTAGATACTATACTGCGTAGCTGCTGCGTACTATTTTTTGCATTCGGTGCGATTTCATAGACTTCCATATGGGTAAAACTAGAGATAGTCTCTGGATTTATTTTGCTATCGAGTCCGCGTTAGTGACTTATCCAGTACCAATAATAACAACTCAGATAGGTATTTAACTGTGTATATTTCCTCGATTAGCCGTTTATTTGTGCTGTATTTCTTTCTCTCCTCTATTGCCTACGCTAATTCTGCGGAATCAGATTACCTAGATGAATTGTCGCAAGAGGCAGAGTCAACGTCGCACGTACAGAAAAATCATAGGGATAAGACGTCCGTTAAAAGAATGGCCAAAATGGAGCTACAGTTAGAAGCTACCACACCTTCGACCTTTAAATATTACCAAAGACTGGGCAGCAGCGACCGTTTAAAGGTCTTTGGTTACTTTGATGCAGATAGCTCTGACGAAAAGAAAAAAATTTCTAATATACGGAAAAAAATTATGGATCTCTATTTTAAATAGATAGGTTTTTGTTGGTCAATTAAATCAATATTATATAAGGAAGGAAGAATTTGAGAGTAGATTTTGCGCTGATTTCTAACATCAGGCCCATAATCGTTTGTATAACGATTTTTGCTAGTGGCCTATATTCAATCTCCGTAATAGCGATAGACGTAAAAATAAGTCCAAGTATCGCCTCGGTACCCGTTCACGATGGGGATGATCTCATTATGATAGAGCGTATCCAAGATCAGACCAACGTACTGTCTGGCGGCTACACTAAGACCTCGAGAAAGTGTCCACCTTTTTGCGTACAACCGCTACATGTGGCTCCGGGTGTTACCACGGTGGGGGAGTTAGAGCTATTAGGATTTATCGAAAATAAATTAGAAGTGGGCAGCGGGGTGATGATAGATGCTCGAACACCAGTATGGCATGAAAAAGGTACGATTCCAGGTTCTATAAATATACCCTTTACTGAATTTGATGCACACAAACCTGTAAAGGAGTTAGAGAAAACCTTACGACTTTTAAACGTAAGCAAGAAGACCACTAAGGATAATATTTATTGGTCGCGCCTCAAAGAATTTTTTGGTTATGATGTCGGTGCTGCAGGCATGGGTAATTGGGATTTCTCCAAAGCCAAAGATGTTTTATTGTGGTGCAATGGTATGTGGTGTGGGCAATCTCCCCGTGCCATTAGAAATCTATTGAAATTAGGTTATCCCGCCAAGAAAATCTATTACTATCGAGGTGGAATGCAGTCATGGCAATTATTGGGCCTGACGGTTAGGATACCGGAATAACATGAACTGCGATACGAAATGCCCCAGCTTTATCAAGCCTCATCTAGTGGTTATATTGCAATAGGGGCCGCTATGGCCGGGTGAGGGTCATAATTCGACAATTCGAAATCTTCAAATTTGTAGTCATATATAGATTTTGGCTTACGGTTCAGTTGCATTGTCGGTAGAGTATGCGGAGTCCTGCTGAGTTGAAGTTGTACCTGTTCTATGTGATTGCTGTAGATATGCGCATCACCCATGGTCATAATGACCTCGCCTACTGCAAGGTTTGCCTGCTGGGCCACCATCATTAACAAGCATGCAGCAGAGGCCAAATTATAAGGGTGGCCTAGCAACAAATCATTACTGCGAATATAAACTAATAGCGACAGTTTGTTATTGGCAACCTGAAACTGATAGAGTAGGTGGCATGGTGGTAATGCCTGCAAGCCAGCCTTAACATTATCCTGGGGACTCACGCCTTCATCAGGCAGATATTCTGGGTTCCAACCGTGAAATAGTATTCTGCGACTTTCAGGGTTGTTCTTGAGCAAGTCCATTACGTATTCGATTTGGTTTATTTTTCCGCCATTTTTAGTCGGCCATGCGGTCCACATCTTTCCGTATATCGGACCAAGATCTCCCTCATCTGTAGCCCATTCGTCCCAAATTTTCACACCGTGTTCGTTAAGCCAAGTTTTATTCGTGCCGCCGTTTAGGAACCAAATGAGCTCGTTAACGATACCTTTGAGATAGACTTTTTTGGTAGTTAACAGAGGAAACCCGTCATTGAGATTGTGTCGGTATTGGTATCCAAACGTAGAGAGTGTGCCTGTGCCGGTTCGGTCACCTTTTTGAACGCCGTTCTCCATCACATATTTGAGCATTTCTAGATATTGTTTCATTGACAAAGCAACCTATGCAATTTTTTGTATCGTAGTATTCTTGGCTAGTTTCTCGATGAGGTTTTGAATATGCAAACTCCCGTTTGCATATTCAAAATCATGCTATGAGAGAAAATTAAAGTGGCAAGAGCTTAGCCCTTAGTGGCGTGTCGATGCCGAGTGGCCTAACTTGGTATCGGCGTCTTTACTGTTGTTCTTGAAATAGGCCCACCATAGTAGCGCGACGCCGAGAACAATCATTGGCGTAGACAATAACATGCCCATCGTGAGCCAATCAAAGGCCAGGAAGCCAATGTGTGCGTCTGGCTGACGGAAGAATTCTACTGTAAAACGGAATGTGCCATAGCCGACGGCAAATACACCCGCCACTGCCAGGCGAGGGCGCGGTTTCGCGGAAAAAAACCATAAAATAAGGAACAGTACGACACCCTCCAAGGCAAATTCATACAGCTGCGAAGGATGTCTGGGTAGGGCGCCTCCGTTGGGGAAAACGATGCCCAACGGCGAGTCGGTCACACGACCCCATAATTCTGAGTTGATGAAATTTCCCAACCGCCCGGTGCCGAGACCAATAGGAACTAGCGGCACAACAAAGTCTAGCAAGGCCGCAAAGCTGATATCCAACTTACGGGAATAAATCCACATCGCCAATGCGACACCAAGAAATCCGCCATGAAATGACATACCGCCTTCCCAGACTCTAAACAGCATGACAGGGTCGTTCAGAAATTTGTCGAAATTGTAAAATATGACATAACCGATTCTGCCACCAAGTACGACGCCCAAGGCCCCGTAAAAGATCAAATCTGAGACTTGTTCGGTGTTAATTATCGCGTTCGGGCGCTTGGCTCGCATGTTACCCAACCACCAGGCGGCGGCGAATGCGACAAGATACATCAAGCCATACCAATGGATTTGCACCGGACCTAGATCGAGTGCGACGGGGTCAATTTCGGGAAAGGTAAACATGCGACTTAGTATAACACCTCAGGATGTGTAATCCTGCAAATAAATGTTTTTAGGTAAGCGGTTTCAGTAATCGCTGGGTGAATAGGGTGGTCGGGTGCTTGGTGGCCCTGTTCCAAGATCTGTATACCACGACCTAATTTAATCGCGCATTGTAACAAGATATTGCGTAATTCAGCGTGACCGAGATGAAAGGAACAAGACGAACTGATTAATATTCCGTCATTTTCAAGTTGTTGCATCGCCAACGTATTGATTTGTTTATAGGCGGCCATGCCCTTTTTAAGATCTTTTTTGCGCTTTATGAACGCGGGAGGGTCGATATTGATGCAATCAAACAACTGACCTTTGACCTGTAGCTCTTTCAATACCTCAAAGGCGTCGCCCTGTAGGGTGGATACTTTATCCGCGACTGCGTTTTCGCTGGCGTTTCTTTCGACATACTGCAATGCCCGTTTAGAACTATCGACACACTGCACACTGCGAGCACCGGCGACCGCCGCAAGTATTCCCCAGGCACCGACATAACAAAAAAGATCTAAAACAGACTTATCTTGGCAATATTGAGTCAAACGGGTACGATTTAAACGGTGGTCGTAAAACCAGCCGGTCTTTTGTCCTTCGAGTAGGGGACTAAAAAACACGACGTCGTTCTCTATTATCTGCAGCGATTCACAGTTATCGCCCTTGAGAATATCTACGGAATTTTCCAAACCCTCCTGCGTTCGTATCGCGCTGGTATTTTTAAGCACGATCGTTTCCGGGTGACAGACCCGTTCCAGTGCCGTAACCAAGGAGTCCCGTCGCTTGTCCATCGCGGCGGTATTCAATTGAATGACCAAGGTATCCGCAAAGCGATCGACAATAATGCCGGGCAGATGATCGCTTTCTGAAAAGATAAGTCGGTAGTAGGGTAGCGCAAAAAGTCTTTCACGCAGTGCCAACGCTGTGCGGATACGGGACTCAAAAAAATCTACCGATAAGGCGGTGTTCCTACGCGGGCTGATGATGCGGGCACAAATTAGACTGTGCGGGTTAATAT
>JBGMRO010000145.1:0-8342 GCA_048061555.1 Thiohalomonadales bacterium
CGTTGCGTCAAATTTTTAAATGCTCACATAGTAGTCTATGCTGCGCTTTAAAAATTTGATGCGCCTTGAACTTGAAGAAATATCCTCGTTTGTGGATGGACACTAACTAGTTTCAAAATTAAAAATTGATTTGGAAAAATATTTTCTAATTTAGGCAGTTGTATGGAGCTCCTTATGCAGTGATAAGATAATTATTTCAAAATAGTGATATGTAATAATAGCGCTAGAGTGTCACTTGGGGGCTGGCAAAATATGTGAATAGTTGGCAAGGTCGTTTAAGACTAGTCTAAGAATTATCTCCTACACTTAAGTAAATTTTTTAGTCACGTAGAAAGTTAACAATGATTTTCAGCTTAAGAATAGGCTTTATAAACTTACTAGTACTCCTTGCTATGTTGCCAATAGTCCCCGCAATCGCTAATCCATTGGCCTATGAACATGCAAGGGTAATGAGTATGCGTCCTATTATTTCTTCTGAAAATCAACAAGATAACTGTGTGGCAGAACCGACTTGTGCGCCTTGTTGCATGGTCTGTCGATGTTCATTTGTGAGTGTTTTAGCGACTAATGAAGTAAATATTGCCTCTCAACATTATTTCAGACCTACCTTCAGGGAAGCGCGCATGTCATACATCTCAGTATATTTGTTTCCCCCGTTAAAACCTCCCATAGACCATTTCCCTACGATCGTGTGTTCCAGCTAATGTGGTATAAAGCAATTTTTTAGACTACATTCAATAGATTAGTTCGTGCTCGTCCATAAAAAAAGATATTGGAGAAATAGACCGTTTGTGGACGGACACTAATTAAGCAATGCTTGTGATTTATATGTACTTGTACTCAGTGACACGGTAACTAATGTTTTGGTATCGGTATCTATTCAAGCGATGTCTTTATGATTTTCCAGGAGAGGCTTATGTATCCCAATAAACTAAGAAACAAGTTGATTCCAACTTATTACATTAGTGTTTTACTATTTTTAATCCTGATATTTACGGTGAGTAGCGCAAGTGCAGTACCTGCCTTTGCCAGGAAATACCAGGCAAACTGCTCACTTTGTCATTCAAACGAACCGCGTTTGACACCGTTTGGCCAACGCTTTCTAGAGAATGGTTATCAATTTCCGAGTACGACCGATGGCAATGAAACGAGTAAGTTGGTCTTTGACGGTGAACAAGGCCCAGTAACTCTGGATAAATTGTCAAATATGATGGCGGTAAGAATCCGCGGGGACATACAGAGAGCAACATTTCGCGATATTTCACACGAAATGAAGGCAGAGGGCGTGGATGAACGGACTAGCGTAGAATTCCCAAAGATAGTGAATTTTTTCTTTGCCGGTACCGTTACCGATAACATTAGTTATTTTATAGAAGCAGAATATAACACTATGGAGGATCCTGGTGGAGAGACCTCAGTGATTTTTGAGCGCACATTTATGCAATTTAGTAATATAGGTGGAGCACAGGGAGTGACAAATTTTAAAATTGGACGCTTCGATCCGGCATCTTTATTCGCATTTCCGACGCATAGACAGCAATTAAATCCGATATTACCGATTGCAGATACCGATCAATATCCTCCGAATATAAACCGAGTACCATTATTGCCTTTGGCATTTTCTAGCAAAATGTTTGGTTTGAGCAACGCGACTTCTGCTCAAGGTACGCAAATTCGCGGTGAAGGGGGCTATAACGAAGGATTTGCTTTATTGCCGTTTGAACCTACCCTGTACAATGCACCTATGCAATCCGGTATGGCGGTACATGGGCGTCCCTGGGGGGATGGCAGTCCTTTTTTGTATCAAATTGGCCTCGCCATGAATGAAAAGGCCGCTGATAATTTTGGCCATGTAGAGCAACGCATAGATACTTATTTGATGTTGCGATTCGACTTCGATATGGCCGGTGCGGAGACACAAGTTTCCGGTTTTTATTATAATGCCCCCGATGCGGCGAGAGCGACCTTGGTCAATATCATGCCAGCTATGAATGATGCTACAAATAATAGTATTGTCTATGCCAGCAATTCCACCGATATCAATCGTTATGGTATAGGCATGCGTTCACAATGGGGGCAATTCGACGTCTATGCAGCGTATATCATTGATACTATCGATGAACCCCAATGGGGGGCTGCGCCACTACGAACCTCTGAGTGGGAGACTGATGGTAGTGCGCTATCGGCAGAGGTCGATTGGCGCTTCAAGAAACAATGGATGCTGGCGGTGCGTTATGATTATATGCAACCTGGAGGACTAAAGCGTCTGCCCAAGGTGGCGACCGCTAGCGGCAGTGCGAATGATGCAATTAATGCCACGGTGCAGTTTATTGCGCCCATGGTAAAATACTATCCGAGTCCTAACATCGGCTTGTATGTGCGTTCCCATATCAATATTACTAGCTCGACGACATTGCCCAATACAAACGGCCGTGTTGATGGATTTTCCGGGCAGCAACACCCCGGCTCGAACCTACAAAATATGCTGACATTTGGCGTGGATATGGCATTTTAAAGCGTCATCCCTTCTTTAATTCGACTATGGATACTGTCGCTTACCTAACACCGAAGCTATTCACCACCGAAACAAGGATGTATCGGTGGGCCGAATTGGCCTATAATCAAGATCGATTTACTGTTTTAGGATAAGTAAACATAAAGTTCCCAATAAATTCGATGTCCACTTAGTATCGCACTGTCTTTAACATGGCACACTCACACTCACCGAGTCCAAACTCCAAAGAAACCACGCTATTATGGGCCGCGGCACTCACGGGCACTTTTATGCTTGTCGAAGTTGTGGGCGGCATCATGTCGAATTCGCTTGCCTTGCTTGCCGATGCGGGTCACATGTTGACCGATTTTTCCGCTTTATTACTCGCCTGGTTCGCCGCGCGCATCGCGCGCAAACCTGCCGATACCTTTCGCTCTTACGGTTATCACCGCATGCAAATATTGGCGGCATTTTTCAATGGTATTGTTTTTATTTTGGTCGTGATCTGGATCACGGTGGAGGCTGTTCAACGCCTGATGGAACCTAGTCCGGTACTCGGTGGTACGATGCTGATGGTGGCAATATTGGGACTCGTGGTAAATATTGTGGTCTTTTTCATTCTACATAAAACGGGCAATAACGATGACCTAAATGTGCAAGGCGCGATAATACATGTACTCGGTGATTTGTTGGGGTCGGTTGCGGCCATCGCGGCGGCTGTCATTATTATGTGGACGGGTTGGACGCCGATTGATCCCATTTTATCTGTTTTTGTTGCATTGTTGGTACTGTTCAGCGCATGGAAGCTTGTGCAACGTTCTGCACATATTTTGTTAGAGGGCGCCCCCGATGATGTGGATGTTAAGCAATTAAGGCGGTGCTTGTGTGAACAAATCCCAGAAGTTCTCGATGTACACCATGTGCATGTCTGGTCGCTAACGCCCGAACGACCTTTGTTAACTAGCCATATCCGTGTTGACCCCAGCGCGAACTATAGTGACGTGCTCGCTAAGGTAAAAGCAGTACTCGCAAAAGAATTCTTTATACGCCATTCCACCATTCAAATAGAATGCGAATCTTGTAAAGAGTCGTAGTCAAGCACTTCAATAATTGACATTGGATTTGAAACAGCCAGGTGTTAAATTCCACGCACCGATGCAGTGCCCGTTAAGGGCTGGGTGGTTTCATCATCCAATGGGAATCAGGTTCGTATTGAGTATCAATACAAAGCCTGAGCTGTCCCCGCAACTGTAAATGGCAAGTTCTGCTTCACTATGTCACTGGTGCCTCTAGCGTACCGGGAAGACGAAGCGAACGTTTGAGCCATGAGCCAGGAGACCTGCTGCATCGAGATCTTGCGGGGTTCGCAAAGTGTACTTTGGGGTTCGGATGCGATCGGTGGTGTCATTGCCATTACCACCCGACGTGGGCGTAGCGGCGAAAACCGGGTAATGCTGGCTGTGCAAGAAGGTTCGTTTAATTCCTCGGAGTCTGCAGCCACGCAGTCGGTACGCAAACTTGGATTGTATCGGCCATTTCCAGACCGATTTGAGGCCTCCTTTTTGTCGGTCGTCGTAGCAATGAGTTATGTGATGGATTAATTTGGGTTAATGTCTGCTCACCCCAATAATAATGTAACCCATTATCCCAACCGGTTGAACCTCAATAGCTAAGATAAGGGCATCTGGCTGCTTAAGGATTCCCATTGACCGCTATCCAAAAAGGAAAGCTCGTCACCGTGAAGTCCTTTACTACAGTTAAGGTATTTATGTCGATGACACTCAGCTTATCATCCGCAGTAATCGCGACATATAAATAACGATTATCCTTACTGGCTCGAACCCCGTGTGGGCCGAAACCGACTTTAATTTTTTTAACGACCTTGAGTGTACGGGTATCAATAACGGTTACGATGTCGTCCGCGATGGCACCGGTAAACAACAACTTTCCATTGGGGATAACGTCAATGCCCGCATGACCTTGGCCTACTTTAATGATTTTTTTCATTTTTCCGTTGCTAAGATCCAGGGCGCCGACCAGACCCGTCAAGTCGCGAATAAAGGCGGTTTTTTCATCTTTGGAAAGATCAAGGTTGTGGGGTGAATCAATCCCGGGGGTTGCATAGACTTTAATTAGCTTGCGTTTTTTCGTATCAATGACACCAAGTCCGGCACCCCCTTGCAGGGTGACATAGGCAAGCTTGCCATCGCGGGTGAAGCGGACATTGTGAGGATCGATATCTGTTTTGATCGTAGCAACGGCCTTTCGACTCGCGAGATCGATTACCGTGATCGTATTTGCCCCTTCATTGCTAACGTAGACCTCCTTTCCATCTGGGGATATTTTAAGACCTTTAGCGGCTTTGCCGGTCTTTACACTAGCCAATTGCTTACCGGACTGGGTATCAAAAATATAAATACTACCTTCTTTGGGACTGCTGACGACCAGTATCTTACCGTCCGGTGTCACGGAGTTGTAGAGCATTTTGGGTCCGCCTTGCCAGATCGTTTGGCCGGGATATTTTGCCACCTGGTTGGATTCCTTTAAGGAGACATAGGCTGGTTCAGGAAACAAGGGTTCGGCATAGCTCGGTGATGCCGCAATTGACATCAAAATGAGAGCCGTTATCGTGTTACTGAAATTACAAAAGTAATGATGCATATTTTATTCTCCGTTTGTAATGGTTATTTTAGGCTGAAAACATCGTATTAATTAATTTGTCCACATTGATGGGGTCCATGTCACTGGTGTAGAGCACAAGCACTGATAAGTTCTTGCGTGGTTGAATAATTTTCCAGGGCATGGTCTCAAAGACACCTTGTCTTGGTCGCCAAAACGTCGTAGAGATTTGCCCGCGTTGTATAAATAGATGGACAAAGCCTTTTTGACTGCCGGCAATCTTTATATGCGTGGTCTTATTGCCCGCGACAGTGCAGATCTTAGTCATTTTAACGACCATAGATTGCGGAGGTGGAAGTATGTCGGTGGCGTTGAGTAATGAATGCAGTGGTATAACAATACCAATTTGGCGCTGCTCGTCTTTGATGATATCGTTCGCAGCGGCTGTCACTATGCCGGGCACAGAAAAAGAATTAGACAAAGAAATAGGAATAGAAAATACGCCACTAATCATGATAATGCCAGGTAATAATACGAATGCCATGGCGGTGACCGCAATTTTTTTTCTAGACCAGAAAGTTTTTTCTTGTGCTATCTGATTTCGCCAATTGGCTCGAATTTTATCTTCTAAATCACTGGGTAGATGAGGTCGATGCAATTGTCGTTTGATTTTATCGTCACTTATCATTTTGATTGACTCGTCTAATTTTTTCAAAAGGGATGATATTGCTTTGGTCGTTTTCTAGTTTTTGCAATGCATCACGAGCACGCGATAAGCGACTCATCACGGTGCCTTTGGGTATTTGCAGTTGCACACTAATCTCTTCATAACTAAATCCATGCAAGTGAAACAATAGAAATACCTCTCGCAGATTTGTACTGATAGCGCCTAAGGCACTATAGATCTCTAATAAGGGGTAGGCGTCTGATTCTGTTAACTCGGTATCGAGCTGGCTAAGCTGTGATAGGGTTTCACTGTGTCTATAGGTATAGCGCTGCTCTCTGTATACAACGCGTCTTAATATGGTGAGTAACCATGCTAAGGCCTGGTCACCCTTTTTCAGAGAGTCCATCGACAACCAGGCCTGAAAGAACGCATCCTGTGCCATATCCTTGGCGATGTCCTGGTTGCCTGTCATCCACAAGGCGTGTCGGTATATGACGCCGTGATATCGTGTGATCCACTGGTTAAAGGTGTGGGTTTTATTGTTTTTCTTGGGCCAATTCAAAAGTAAATGTTCCTTGAGTATATTTTTGTCGGTACCTATATATAGTGCACCAAAAGGCGGGATTTATTCCATAACATCGGAAAAATGCAGCAACTATCTCTAATTTGTGATTTCACCGGGGTAAAAAGTGTCATAATCTATCAATAAATTTAATAGATTAGAAATACGCCACTAATGGAAATATACGCATAATGCATCTACCCTCAACTCGACAGTTACAATACTTGCTTGCCGTGACGGAGCTGCGTCACTTTGGCCAAGCAGCCGAACGTTGTTTTGTCTCCCAGTCAACCCTGAGCACAGGTATTCAGGAATTGGAGAGTCTGTTGGGTGTGAAGTTGTTGGAGCGTACAAAAAGAAAGGTATTGCCCACGTCGATGGGCCTGGAGATTGCCGAAAAGGCGCGCCAGGTATTGGCCCTTTCCGCGGAGATGGTCGAACTCGCCCGCAGCGAGCAGGCACTGATGGCGGGCGTACTTAAGCTCGGCGTTATCCCCACCATCGGCCCGTTTTTATTACCCAAGGTTCTCCCGGCGGTACGCGAGCAATTCCCTGAATTGCAGCTATTTTTAATCGAAGACCAAAGTGCGCGACTGTTACAACGACTCGATGCCGGTGAAATCGATTGCGCTATTTTTGCCTTACCCTATGATCTGGGTAAGCATGAACATAAAAAATTCTTTGAGGAGAACTTTTACGTCGCATTTCCACACGACCATTGCTTGAGTCAGGGGGGGCCGATTGCTTCAGTCGAGTTACCCGTAGAACAATTATTAATGTTGGAGGACGGTCATTGTTTTAGAGATCATGCGCTATCAGTGTGCCATTTCAGTGGCCTGCAACAGCGTGCGGCATTTGAAGGTACGAGTCTCTATACCTTGATGGAAATGGTCGCCGGAGGGCAGGGTATTACCTTTTTACCCGCTATGGCTATCGATTCCAGTTTGGCGCAACAGGCGGAGATCAGTCTAAGGCCGTTGGCCGATAAAGGCCCACACCGGAATATTGGCCTGGTATGGCGTTCCACCTTCCACAAAAAGCGAGAATTGAATCTGCTTATGGAGTTAATGGAAACGGTTTTGCTTGGCGCTTCTAAATCGTCATTATGAAAGTAAAGACCCCCGGATAAATTACCAGGAGTCTTCTTGGTATAATCCTCGGGCGGATTAAAAAGGTTTAGGCCGCGGTGTTTTGTCGGTAGAGGGTGGCAAGAGCGGCAATGTAAAGGACGGCTGATCCCCGGTCAGTGTCTTCAAGAAAGCGACGATCTTGTCTGTCTCGGTATCGTTAAGTTTTTTCCCCAGTTGCACACGGGCCATGGTCTGCACGGCTTCCTTTAACGTGGCGGCGGCGCCGTCATGAAAATAGGGGTAGGTCAGTTCGATATTACGCAACGACGGAACCTTGAATACCATGCGATCGGCCTCGTCACCCGTCACACCCATACGACCCACCGACTTGTTGGTGGTCTTGTAGGGTTCTACGAGTCCCATTTTTTGAAAGGAATTTCCGCCCACTGCTGGGCCATTGTGGCAAGCGGTACAACCGGTATCCTTAAACAAATTATACCCGGCCAACTCTTGTTTATTTAGCGCGCTATTATTGCCCATGAGCCATTGATCAAAACGAGAGTTCGGTGTGAGCAAGGTCTTTTCAAACTCGGCAATGGCGCTGGTTACGCCGTCGATAGTAATCTTGTCACTACGAAAGACCTTTTTGTATTCGGACACATACGCCGGGATCGATTGCAGTACTTCAACCGCAAGATCATGTGTAGAGGCCATTTCACCTGGATTGGCGATCGGTCCACCGGCCTGTGCCTTTAGATCTTTGGCGCGACCATCCCAGAACTGTGCCAGAAACAGGCTCGCATTTAACACGGTAGGTGCATTAATTGGTCCCTGATTCCATTGATGTCCTATCGAAGTCTTAATGTTATCTGTGCCACCGAGGCTCAAGTTATGGCAGGAATTGCAGGATATAAAACCCGACTTGGAGAG
>JBGMRO010000146.1:0-8292 GCA_048061555.1 Thiohalomonadales bacterium
GCAGCAAGCCTTATTATAGCGTACTATGGCATGGAAAAATGCCGAAAATTCGGCGATACTGATTGAGGGCTATCTCAAACTTCGGGCTTTTACTTTAGACAGTTGAATTGACGATTGCCGGATAAGAGAACTTGTCTGGCCGTCCCTCAGTTGTACAACTATCGATCAGAAACCCAGCAAAATAGAGGAAAAAATCTTTGCAAATGACCAAGCTAAAGAATCTAACCCCCAGTAAGGCATTGCCCGCGAATGAAAGGTTGGCATCGCAAGACGTTAATATGCGCCAGGTATGGGCCACTAATCGCTTTTGCATGGAATCACATAACATGAAGACAAAAAGATATGGTGGCAAGGGGCACCATCATTGGCTGGCTTTATTATGGATGATGAAGGCCTTTCAGTTTTCACTGAAAATTACCAGACAGTACGACGTAGGTGTCCGTAATGCCAGAGACATCTTATTTAGACAAATATCCATAGTTTTACCGGATCTTCCTAAGGCCTTTCATGGTTTCACTATTCTCCAATTGTCAGATTTACATCTTGATGGTATGCCTGGGCTAGAACAAATATTACTGGAACTTATTACTGGCCGTCGCTTTGATATCTGTGTGCTGACTGGAGATTATCGTACCGAGTTACATGGGCCGACCGATAAAGTCATGCAAAGCTTGCAAGTCTTGCTTGAGGGTATAAATAGTGAAAATGGTATATTAGGCATCCTGGGTAATCATGACGATATGCTTATGGTTGCACCGATGGAGGCAATGGGCATACATATGCTTATCAATGAAAATTTAATTATTGAAAAAAACGGTGCGCAACTACAATTTATTGGCACCGATGATGTGCATTATTATTATACCGATATGGCCCTACATGCCCTAAAAAAAGCGAGTGGTTTGACGACCATCGCATTAGTTCATTCGGCGGAGTTATATCAGAGTGCCGCTGACTATGGAGTCGATTTGTATCTATGCGGACATACCCATGCGGGCCAGGTATGTCTGCCTTGGGGAACCCCAATCATGACGCATCTCAATCGTGGTAAGCAGTATTTTCGTGGCCAATGGCGGTATAAAAATATGCAGGGTATTACCAATGCCGGTGCTGGGACCTCGGGTATCCCAGTAAGATTTTATACGCGCGGCGAAGTGCTTTCGATAAAATTACTTTGCCATGAATAGATATTTTGTAGCAAAACAGTTGTGGTTATATCACTGAAAGGCTATGCATTGATTACATTTCTCCGTATTAAGATGCAACCCCTACTCGATGCCCTTCGAGATTTAATGCCTATTGTCATTGTCATTAGTTTTTTTCAGTTAGTGGTACTACAGCAACCCATTGTTAATCTTTCCAAATTGCTAATCGGTACCGGCTTTGTCGCGGTAGGCTTGGCTTTGTTTATACGGGGTTTGGAACTAGCGTTGTTTCCCCTCGGGGAATCACTGGCTTATTCATTTGCGCGCAAAGGTAGCTTGGCCTGGTTATTGTTGTTTGCCTTTGCACTAGGGTTTGGCACCACCGCGGCGGAACCTGCGCTGATAGCCGTGGCTGGCGAAGCCGCCAAGGTCGCTGCGAATGAAGGTGTCATTGATTCGAGTCAACAGGCCATGTGGCGCTATGCCTTTGGTTTGAGGTTTACGGTCGCAATCGCTGTGGGTATTGCGCTTGTCATCGGTGTATTTCGAATCCTGAAGGGTTGGCCTATCCATTATTTGATTGCCGGTGGTTATTTTGGCGTGGTAATAATGACCCTATTTGCACCGGAGGAGATCATTGGTATTGCCTATGACTCTGGCGGGGTGACAACTTCTACGATTACCGTTCCCTTGGTGACTGCACTCGGCATCGGCTTGGCTTCTAGTATAAAAGGGCGCAATCCTATGGTCGATGGTTTTGGGTTAATTGCCTTTGCATCACTCACACCGATGATTTTTGTCATGGCTTATGGAATGATTTATTAGTGTTTGATTTTTACGAAATAGGAAGAGTTTTCATCGCTACGATACTCGATGTGCTGCCTATTGTCGCCATCATATTGTTCTTTCAATTATTGGTTATTCGGAAAAATATACCCAATCCGAGTAGGGCTATGTTAGGTGTTGCGTATGTTATTTTTGGATTGACATTTTTTTTAGTCGGTTTAGAGCAAGCGCTATTTCCACTGGGGAAATTAATGGCGGCACAGTTGACTGATCCTGCCTTTATTAACCCGGCGATGGCTAAGTTGATGAACATGAGCAAGGGCAGTCACTCGGTTAGTGGGCTTATCGTATGGCAAGAATATATGTGGGTGTATTTATTCGCGGCCGCAATCGGCTTTGCGACTACGATTGCGGAACCCGCACTCTTGGCGGTTGCCATCAAGGCGCGGGCGGTGTCAGGTGGGGCGGTCAGTATATGGGGGTTGCGCATCGCCGTCGGAACGGGTGTTGCGCTGGGTTTAGCGATAGGTACTTTCCGCATCGTGACGGGTACACCCTTACAATATTACATAATGGTGGGTTACATCGTGGTGATAGTGCAAACTTTTTTTGCCCCCAAAATGATCATTGCCTTGGCTTATGACTCGGGCGGTGTGACCACATCGACCGTAACGGTGCCCTTGGTGACGGCGCTAGGTCTGGGCTTGGCAAGTACTATTCCCGGGCGTAGTACCTTGTTGGATGGTTTTGGTCTTATTGCTTTCGCCAGTCTATTTCCTATCATAACCGTTATGGCTTATGCCATGTTTGTGGAGTGGTTGGAGAAACGAAATGATGCAGCGAGAGTCGACAAAGGAGAGTAGTCATGCACTTTAAATTGATAATTGCATTAGTAGAGGATGAAAAAACCAATAAAGTTATGAAAGCGGCTAGAGAAGAAGGAGCGACGGGTGCGACGATCGTCAATCAAGCCCGCGGTGAAGGGCTAGAGGACAGTAAGACGTTTCTAGGTTTGTCACTGGATACGCAGCGAGATATGTTGTTGTTTCTAGTAGAAGAGCATCTGTCCAGAAAAATTCTCGAAAAAATCGCGCAGGTAGGAAGTTTCGACGCTACTCCCGGTGCAGGCATCGCCTTTCAAATCGATGTGGAAGACGCAGTGGGGGTTGCGGCCCAGGTAAAAAGCCTGTCTGAGGTCGTGGAGGACGAGATATGAGCGACAAAAAAATAGTACGTGTTTGTGAAGTCATGAAGACGGATTTTGATGTGGTCGATGGGATGAGTACGATTCACAATGCATTATCGACCATGAAATACATCGATACAAAATGCCTCATCGTACACAAACGCCATGATGATGATGAATTTGGCATACTGCTCATATCGGATATTGCACGAAAAGTTCTGGCGAAAGATCGTTCGTTTGACCGGGTTAATGTCTATGAGGTGATGACTAAACCGGTACTCTGTGTCGAAAAAGATATGGATATCAGATACTGTGCGCGAATGTTCGACCGCTTTGATATCTCGCGCGCGCCCGTGGTCGACAACGGCGAAATTATTGGCGTGGTTAGCCTCACCGATTTAATACTGCGTGGTTTATATACGAACTAAGTGTAAAGTTTCATTATTTCGGGTTTATGCACCATAATAAAATGTTCTGAAGGGTTTATTTATCTATACTAAAATCATCTGTGTTTCCTATTAGATGTTTTTATTGGCAGTTTCTTCATGCAAAAGAGTAATTTCGCACCAAAACTGCAGCGGTCCATCATCATTTACTCAGTAGTTGGCATGCTGATAATTGGAACTGTTGTTGCTTTTATCGGTATCACGCCACTCTATAATCGCCTGAAAGTTGAGCAAAGTGGCAAGCTGAGTTTTACCATTCATACCCGGTTTATGGCCATAAATCAACATCTTACGCGTTCTATCGATATAGCGGAACAGGTTACCAGTAGAACAAAAATTCGTTTGAAATTAGAAGCTTTTAATCGTGGGGAGTCCACGGTACATGAGGTCGCGGATTTTAGTAGCAAATTGTTAGAAGACGCTATGCTTAAGTCTACGGAACTGGTCTCAATAACCCGTTTGGATCGCGATGATCGATATGTCCTGTCCGTGGGCAATGTCTTGAGATGGGAGCAGTGGGTGGTACCCGAACACGGTAGTCAAAAGGCTAAAATCAAGGGGCCCGTGGTGATTGATGATGAATCGTTTCTTATCGTCGGCGCACCTATATTGTCCAGAAACGGAGAACGAGTGGGTACGGATGTCGTCGTATTTAGCCTAGATAGTTTGGAAAAAATCATGCTTGACTATACCGGGCTGGGCGAAAGTGGTGATTCCATACTCGTGGCCAATTTGGATGGCGCACTATCGCCTTTGTTTCCGTTACGCAATAGTTCCGATGACCAATCTGGCAGCATTGATCCGCGTACTCCACTAGGCATGGCGGCATCAATGGCACTGAATAATAACGAGGGCATAATATTGCCGGAAACAAGTACGAAAAACAATGTCGTATTTACCTATCGGGGTGTCCCTGCGACTAACTGGGGCTTAATTGTGCGTATGGATGCGGACGAATTATACGGTCAAATAAACAGACAGATTATCTTAGTCGCCGTCATAATCGCGATATTAATACTCTTTGCTACGGCGGGGCTTATTCTATTGCTGCGACCGTTGACAGGTAAGACCGTTATACATGTCGACGAACTGCAACGCGAGATAGATATAAAGACTAGGGACTTACTTTCTAATCAGGCCAGACTCGAGCGTGTCAATCGCGAACTCGATCAATTTGCCTATGTAACCTCACACGACTTAAAGGCACCCTTGCGCGCTATCGCAAATCTTTCTGAATGGATAGAAGAGGACATCGGCGACAAACTAACAGGCGAAACTAAGCATCAAATGGATTTGTTGCGCAAAAGAGTATTTAGACTGCAAGATTTTATCGAGGGGATTTTAGAATATGCGAGAGTCGGTAGAGAAAAGGTCACTATAGAACGCATTGATACCGCAGAGGTTATTGCCGATATTGTTTCAACTTTAGGTCCGCCTAACGGTTACACGGTACATACGTCTGCGGAGATGCCGATTATCGCAACCTCAAAAGTCCGATTTACGCAGGTTATGTCCAATCTCATTGGCAATGCGATTAAGTATCGCGATAGCGACAGCGGTAATGTTGATATAAGTGTAAATGATGCCGGTGATTGTTTTGAATTTGTGGTATCAGACGACGGCCCTGGAATCTCCAGTGAATATCATAAAAAAATATTTGTTATTTTCCAAACCTTGCAATCAAGAGATGTGCATGAAAGCACCGGGATCGGCTTGACTATTGTGAAAAAAATTGTAGAAGAAGAAGGCGGTCGCATAATGTTAGATTCTGAAATTGGAAAAGGTACGGTTTTTCGATTTACCTGGCCGAAAACTGCTAACCATCATATCGAGGCGGCCTAATGTCTGTTTCGAAATTTGATATCTTAGTGATCGATGATGATGAAGTCGATGTCATGAATATTCGACGAGCCTTCAAAAAAAACAATATTATTAACCGACTCCACGTTGCACATAATGGTGTCGAGGCCTTAGCAATGTTGCAGGGTGTTGGGGCGAAAATACTTAATCCGTTACCTAAAATTATACTGCTTGACATCGATATGCCAAAAATGAACGGTTTTGAATTTCTAGAGAAAATTCGAACCAATGAGAATCTTCGTACACTAAATGTCTTTATTTTAACCACCTCTAATCATGACCAAGACTATGTCAATGCACACAAATATGATATTGCAGGTTATATTGTTAAACCCGTCGTAATACAGGATTTTATGGCTTCAGTTGCAAGTTTGAATCTTTGTTGGCAATTTGGTGAGCTACAAATATAATATGCGTACCCTATACCCAATATCACTATTGTTGGTCGATGATGATGAAGTCGATCGACTGACGATTCGTAGATCTCTAGAAAAATCAGGTGTCGATTTTGAATTGCAAGATGCGGCTACGCTCTCTGCCGGAATTGAAGCGGTAAAAACTAGATCCTTTGAATGCATAATCGTTGATTATCGGTTGCCCGACGGTGATGGTTTGCTCTTATTGAAAATGATTAAGTCATTAGCCATTGATACCCCGGTCATTGCATTAAGCGGTTATGGTGATGAACAGCTCGTGGTGGAAATGATGCGGGCGGGCGCGGCAGATTACGTCAGTAAAGATTATCTTAAGAGTAATGCGATTATAAAAAGTGTTAACACGGTGATACGGGTGCATAAGGCAGAGCAAGAGCGTAAACTTGCAGAGCAAAAAGTAAAAGAATCGAATGAATTTATTAATAATATATTGGAGAGTATTTCCGATGCTTTTCTCGCCGTTAATCAAGATGGTGAAATAACGTATATCAACAAGCAGGCCGAGATGGTCCTGAAAGAGAAACGAGAATTTTTTATTGGAAACAAAATTACCGATCGATTACCAAAATCAGAGGCCTGGTTCCACGAGTGTATTCAAGAAACTTTTGATAATAATATCCCCTTGCATATAGAAAAATACTATAGCCCGCTACATAGTTGGTTGGAGCTCAATTTTTACCCCGCGCAGGATTGTGTTTCGATTTATTTCAGAGATATTACCGCTCGCAAGAATACGGAAAAATTACTTGATTATTTGGCAAAACATGATGAGTTAACGCGACTATCGAATCGATTTAGCTTTAAGAAAACACTGGAAGTCAGTATAGAAAGTGCCGCAGATAATGGTGATATTATCGGTTTGATTTACATTGATCTAGATCGATTTAAGTTAATAAACGATACCTTGGGACACTCGGCGGGCGATGAATTACTGCAGTCAGTCTCTATAGTTTTACGCAATAGCGTCAAACAAAAAGATACCGTGGCTAGAATGGGTGGTGATGAATTCGTTATTTTGTTAACTGATCTTAAGCATAAAAATGATGCTGTTAGTGTGGCTAGGGGGATTCATAAGGCCTTATTAAAACCGCATCGAATTTGCGGGCGTGACATGGTTATTACCTCGAGTTTAGGTGTAAGTGTGTTTCCTAATGATGCACATTGCGCGGAAGATTTGATTAACAACGCAGATAAAGCGATGTATCAGGTCAAACGAAAAGGCAAGAATTCGGTGTTAAGCTATTCACCATTGGGCAATCCACAGCATAGATTACGCTTGGATGAAGAATCAGAATTACGACGGGCTATCGAAAGTGGCAGTGATATAGAAATACACTATCAACCTCAAATAGACAGTATCAGTAGTCAAATAGTAGGCGTAGAAGCACTAGTACGCTGGAATCATCCCGAAAAAGGTATTCGCTACCCGGTGGATTTTATTCCCTTAGCGGAAGAAATAGGCATTATTGAACTCATGGGGCAATGGGTTTTAGAGCAAGTGATATTGCAACGAAAACGTTGGCTAGAGGAAGGGCTACACGAACTACGCGTTGCCGTAAATGTCTCTCATCGAGAATTTGTTTGCTCTGACTTTAAAAAAGTTTTGCTACAGAGTATTGACGGTACCGATATGAGTAGCGGCTGGTTAGAATTGGAGTTGACCGAGAACATTATCTCTGAAGACCTTGGCTCCTCGGTTGAATTATTACAATATTTTCAAAAAATGGGTATTCGCATTGCGATGGACGATTTTGGTACGGGATATTCTTCATTGGTCTATTTGCGTCAATTTCCACTGGATACCATAAAAATTGATCGCTCCTTTACACGAGATATTGGTGAGTCAGATGGCGTGGCCGATTCGGTCGTCACTGCAATTATTGATTTGGCCCATGGTTTAGGTATTCGTGTCGTGGCAGAAGGTGTAGAAAAAGAATCACAAGTCACCTTTTTAAAAAATAGTCATTGTGATTTATTGCAAGGGTTTTATTTAGCGCCGGCAATGAACGAGACAGATTTTAAAAACTACTATCTACAGTATATGGGTGTAGCTAAAAGTGGACTTAATCAAGTCGGGAAGTCGCACTAAGTAAGGAGGCTGGCGGAGGGCTGTTGGTAAAAGAGATGGTAAATCGATTTTTGCCATTCTTTTTTGCATGATACATCGCCGTGTCGGCGGCGTTGACGAGACTATCCGCCAATTGGCCGTGTTTAGGGTAAAGACTGATGCCAACACTTGCGGTGACATATATTTCATTGGCCTCAATATCGACCTTTTTTTCGATATTGCTCAGTAGTCGCGTGGCTATATCATTAATTTTATTATAGTTTGTTTCATCTAGTAAAATTGCAAATTCGTCGCCACCCAGGCGGGCAACAAGATCATTTTTCCGCAGTGCATGCATAATCCGTTTTGCCGTTGTTTTTAAGAGTTC
>JBGMRO010000147.1:0-8283 GCA_048061555.1 Thiohalomonadales bacterium
ACCAACAAATTTTGACTCGAATGGTATTTACTATCTCAAGTTTCGGAGTTAATAAGAGTTTAATAATGCTGACTATTGGTGGATGCGCTTCGCTTATCCACCCTACATCGCCACATCGACGATCCCGTAGGGTGGGCACGTTTTTTGTGCCCACATGAAACGCTGTATAGGGAGCGTAGTTACGATTTAAGTATGGTATTTACCGCTAAGATCATGCACTGCGTTAATAAACGCACCCACATTTTCGGGGTCTATCTTTGGGTGTATGCCGTGTCCTAAATTGAACACATGACCGGTGCCGTGACCATAACTTTCTAATACGCTCGCGACCTCTTGACGGATACGTTCTGGCGATGCGTATAAAATACAGGGGTCCATATTACCCTGTAGGGCAACTTTTTCGCCGACACGTTTACGAGCGTCACTAAGATTAAGGGTCCAATCGATACCTAAGCCATCACAGCCGGTGGCCGCCATTTTTTCCAACCAGCCGCCACCACCTTTAGTAAAGAGAATATTGGGAACGCGACGTCCCTCACGTTCCTTAATCAATCCGTCAACGATTTGCTGCATATATCGTAAAGAAAATTCTTCGTAATCACGTGGAGACAATGAGCCACCCCAGGTATCGAATACCATCACTGCTTGCACGCCTGATTCAATCTGTGCATTTAGGTAGGCGATGACCGATTTAGCCAGGGTGTCGAGCAACTGATGCAGTACGACGGGTTTGTCAAACATCATGCCTTTAATCAGTGCAAAGTCTTTGCTGGAACTACCTTCGACCATATAGGTGGCTAAGGTCCAGGGGCTACCGGAAAATCCGATCAACGGTACGCGCCCGTTTAATTCACGACGGATAACCGCGACCGCATCGGTCACATAGGACAGATCAGCGGGATCGAGCACTGCAAGTTTGTTTATGGCGCTTTCAGTTCGTACAGGTTTGTTAAACGTCGGCCCTTCACCCGTGGTAAAGCGTAATTCTAGGCCCATCGCGTCAGGAATCGTGAGTATGTCGGAAAATAGAATCGCTGCATCCAAGGGGTAACGTTCCAGGGGTTGCAGGGTGACTTCGCAGGCCAACTCTGGCGACTGGCACAATTGCATAAAGCTCCCTGCCTTCTCTCGCGTGGCACGATATTCTGGTAGATAACGCCCCGCTTGTCGCATCATCCATACCGGTGTGACATCGACGGGTTCGCCCAGGAGGGCGCGTAAAAAACGATCATTGTGTAACTCGGTCATATTGTTGATTCACCTGCTGAAAGTATCTAAATTAAAAAGTTGTTTGATTTCAGTGATATAGAAAAAATTATTAGTGTGTGCTTGGCGCTAATGTTTCGGTTTTCTGAAGGGAAATACCCCACGCTGCTACTTTTGTCCGTTGTATACAGGCAGAAGCAATTAGTCATGAATCAATGGAATACATCCCTCAGTAAGGGACATATTATAACATTTTTTTATGTAGAAATAGTATGGGTGGCGGTGTGGCGCTTATCCACTGCACTAGGACTAAGTGCAGTGGATAGGATTGATCCAGAATCGCAAGCTTTAACGGAGAGAACCCCTATCGCGGGACCTGCCGTGCGAAAAAACTGCTCTGTCCAATCGAATTTGCCGTGATAGGATAATAGGAGTGGCGGATTTGGGGGCTGGCATTGCTTAATCGGATACGCAGAACGGTGCTTTTTTCGGCGAGAGATTGTGTCTCATAAATCTCGCCGCCGGTGGGCTCAAAGATTAGTACTTCTTGGTTATAGAGAGGGGTGCACTGCATGCGACTTAATTTGGTGATAGCACAATTTTCGCTAATTGCAGAATCTGACTTACTATATTGATTGATTATAACTGGTCGGTCTAAACAAATAATTAGGCCGGATTCACCCGGTAGGTCTTCGAGCTCACTCGGAAAACCTTCGAATACTGTCAGCGCTTCCAGCGACATGATGTCGTCGCTGAGCAGTTCAGTGCGTTCTACTGTGTTCCAGCTAAATTTACTGGGTGTTACGGACTGAATGAAATCACTCATCTCAACCACTTGATATAGCTGCCGCATTAAATTGTTTAACGAGGAGGTCAAAGTGGCTAGCAAACCACCTTTTTCCCTCTGTGTTTGAAGCGAATATTGATAAATTTGCTGTTGTAAATTTAACCAAGCCTCGCCCGTTGTAATTTTTCGCTCAACCGTGTCGGCTTCAATCACGCTAGTCGATGATATATAGTCTAAAGCGTCATAAGGCTCTTGCTGCGCAGTTAACATTGCCTGATCTCCCTCGTCGATATTCTCTATGGTACCGTTAACTCGGTGTGTTGCATAAACTCATAATGTGGGTAACGTAATAGCGATATTCATGCCAGGATTCTGGGTCATTATATTAAAAAAATGAGTCATTAAATGTGCCCAAAAAGCCCAGTGAATTTTCCTATCTGTAAGCAGAGACACCGCGAATTTAGAAAAGGTTTAGTTAATGCCGATGATATCGAAACAATGGACTAAGCGTAACGACTCACCCTACTTGAGCGCTTTCTACTTCTTAGGCGGGAACGCGCTGGAACGCGGGAACAGTATCCGGGGCTGAAGCCCCAGCTCCAGCTCAGTTTGAGGATATTCAGTTTCATGCAACCCCCTCCCTAATGTTGGAGGTGAGGCTTTAACCTCGCGTTGTTTCTCGATCCCACGCACTCCTGCGTGGGACCGAGTGATTCTACCGTTACAGTACCCAGTACGGATTCAGGTGAACTAGGGCAAATAGTTACGACTTAGCTTAAATAAAGTCGAGTTAAATACTGATTTAAAATACAGTTTTAATGAATTCTGGTACTATGTTGATTAAAGCTTATGTGTAACTGCAATATACTGTAAAACGATATACAGAGCCAATCAGGGAAGTGTTCGCTTTCTGTCGCTGATAAAACAACAAAAATAAAAGGTCATGGATCAAATTACAATACTCGGTTTTCTGCATTTAATCGAATTTCGCGTTTTTATAACTAAACCTTATCTGCAAGCTCGGTGTCTTAGTCAATGAGTGAGCACACTGATTCAGATTTGCTGCACCGCTATCTCGATGGAGATGATACCGGTTTAGAACGGCTAGTAAAAAGGTATCAAGCGGATATCTATCGATTTATTTATCGTATGGTCGGTAATGAAGCAGATGCAGCGGACCTAAGTCAAAAGGTATTTGTGAAATTGTTTTTAAAGGCGGGTACATTTCAACAGCAATCCAGTTTTAAGACATGGTTGTTTCAGATTGCGGTCAATCAATGTAAAAATCATTATCGCAGTAACGATCGTAGGCGTATCGATGATAATCAAACGGATATCGAGCGCCTGGGCGAGTCAGGGTATGACGCCATTGAAACATACAGTTGTCAAGAACAGAGAAAATTGCTGATGAATGCGGTAGATAAACTGCCGGAACGTCAAAAGGCGACAATGAAGTTAAGAATACAAATGGATTGTACTTTCAAAGAAATCGCGGAAATTATGACGATTTCTGTTGGCACCGCAAAGGCACATTATCACCAGGCGGTAACTTCGTTAAAACATTGCATAAAAGATAACGATTATGAAACCCACAAAATGTAATGAAATTGATTCTTCAATAACACAACTAGGCGAGCATGAATTTGCGCCGGATACCACTGACAAAATATTGTCGCACCTTGATCAATGTACGCTTTGTGAGCAACAATATGGTCATTTTAGGCAGGTTTTATCGGGTATAGAAATGACTGCCATGAAGCTGCCTGATTCTCGTCATTGGCAGACGTTGCCCGACAAAGTATTGGCGCAGGTCAACGAATTTAAAGCACTTATACCGGGGGCAAATCAAAACTTAGGCAAGACATCCACGCCGCAAATGTCCACTAACGAAGACGAGCAAACGGCAGAATTTAATATCGACGCCAGTGGTAAGGTGAGCTTGATTTCAAGTCGACAAGGGAAGGTACACAAGTCTGTCTTTTCGTCAAAAAGAGTCTGGTATCAGATTGCGGCGTCCGTATTGCTTGTGGTTACTGTTGTTATGTTGCTGGGTAAACCGACCTCTGATTATCAGTACAACCCAGTGGAGTTTCAATTAAAATTGAGTCAAACACATGACCTGTCTCAGTTACTTCGCCAATGGCGCACCGCAGATGGTCATGCCGAGATTTACTCCTTTATAGGACAACAGAATAACCCCAGTGGGTTTGTGGTCGGTAGCTATTTTGCAGAAGCGTTGGCGCTAGTTGATGACTCTGACCGTTATGCGAGCGTCGAACATCTACGAGACTTACAGCAAAGAATGACTAAAAATGGTGGCCCAGACGAACCGAGTCGCTTGTTGGATAAGACTATTCACGTATTATCCGCGAGTCTGGTTTCGAGAACAGACAGGATCGACTCCATAGCAACATTTGCCGATGAATATATCGAGTACCTGAAACTGCGCAATGTCAATGAGGTGATTTATTTTAGGCTCGGTGCGTGGACGGTCAATATGGCACTCGCTGCATCGAGTAAAGATCTCATGATTAAACAAGAGAAGCTTCAAATAGACTATTTTGTCTCGGGATTGTCAGCGCTTTCAGCCCCCCAGGGGGTTATTCGGTCCTTGCAGGCCATGCGCGGAATAATAGATCGCCCAGCAAGCAGCGAGTTAGATTATCGGCAATTTCTACAGTTTAGTGCCAAATTACGTCGCTTGCTAGCATAGAAAAAGTGGTTAAACGGGGGGCGCCACATTGGATAGGCGTTATTAGTTGTCACTAGCTGATTAACAGATGAGGTCGGCGCATTAGTGTACATTGATAATTATTTCAAAAATTTTACTTTGGGTCGAAGGCCAAGCAGGGCCTCACTTATCTTGCGGGTATTGATCGCAGCGGGGCTCTTAGGTCTAGCTTATACAGATGCCATCTCAGCACCCAACCCCAAGGAAAGGATCGAATATTGGCGTAGCAATTTTAAGGAACTGACGGCCGCAGACGACCCTCGCGTTAGCCGTGCCTTTAGTATATTCAATCGTCTGCGCAAAGTTGCAGGCGTGGGTGGCGTCAATCCCAAGCTTCTTATTCTGGCCGAAGATCCCTATAACATCAGTTTACCTATCGCGATACGGGATAAATGGGTGATTTTGTCCAAACGTGTACTCGATATCAGCTATCAGGACAATGCCACTGGTGATGATAAACTCGCCTTTATATTGGGGCATGAAATTTCACATCTGCTCTACAACAGCTTTATTCACGTCGACTTATTTACCACATTAAGCAAGATTGAAACGGACGACAAGGAGAGCAATAAGGCTATTGAAGAACTTCGCGCCCTAGTCAATAACCCTGAAAATTTTGCCTATAAAGAGTTAGAAGCCGATGAAAAAGGAATTATTTTCGCGGCGATGGCAGGGTTTGATACGAGTGTGATCGTCAATGCCGACGGTAGTGATAGTTTTTTTCGTCAATGGCAACGGGCACAAGATATTTCAAGGTTCGTCAAGGTCGATAATGCAGTGAGCCACCCAGTAGTGGCTCTTCGCGAAACAAAAATACTACAGCAATTGCGAAATATTGAAAATAGAGCGCAACTGTACAATCTAGGTATGATGTATTACCGAGCAGGTAGTTTTCTTAAGGCGGCACAACATTTTGAACAGTTTTTGCAATATTTCGCCAGCCGCGAGGTCTACCACAATCTTGCGACTAGCTACCACCAACTGGCGTTGTTGGAGTACCTCGACGATAATGATGCAGAATTTCCATTTAAGTTCACGTTGATTGCAGATCCAACCTCACGAGCAGTCGGTTTATCTTCAAAGCGCCATACAAAAAAGACCACCGGTTTTTCGTTTTACATCGACAAGGCAATTTCAAATTATCAACGTGCCATCGAATTAGACCAAGATTACCACTATTCCGTGGCTAACCTCGGCGCAGCCTATTTAATCAATAACGAACCCTATAAGAGCATAGCTTTACTAAAGGATGCCCAGCAACAATGGCCCGAAAATGCGATTATTAAAAATGCCTTGGGCGTGGCCTTCTTCTATATAGAAAAATACGATGCAGCGACTCGTATATTGTCTAAGGCGAGTCAAATATCGCCAAAATTTTTGGCACCGCTTTATAATCTGGGGAAAATTGCCTACCTACGTGGCCAAAAAGATAAGGCACAGCAATTTTGGTCGGCCTATTTACAACAAGATAACGACAGTTATTGGGCCTTGCTCATACGTAATAAATATGGCATTGGGGAACCCAAGGTGGCGAAGCGCGGTCTTCCATCGCTTGATTTTGAAGAAGTCAACGGTGTACATATCGCCGACTTTAAAAATGAGATACCAAGAACGTGGCGTAACAGTGCGCTTTATGAATTAAATAATACAAAAAATTCGATAATTCGTTTTGACAATGGTATCGATACGATTTTGGAAAGTGATGCCATACGTTTAATACGGGTATCGAAGCAATATCGAGGTGTCAGTAAGCGAGGCATAAAAATCGGTGATGGTGCAGGGCCAGTGAAATCGGCCTATGGAAATCCTGCAATGACCATCAAGACGACCGCAGGAGATAGCTGGGTATACCCAAGCAATGGCATCAGTTTTCAGATAAAAGACAACAAGGTGATATCTTGGTTAATTTACTAGTGCCTCCCCAGTAACTTGCAACATTTAGCTTACATAGTGACTATCGTGTCAAAAATATTAAAGGATACTAAGGTCTCAATTGTTCAAGTGCCTTTGACGATAGTCGTGGCGCTCGCCTCGATTTTATTTCTTCCCCCATTGTCCAGTAGTGTACAAGCACCGATAGTTAATAAAACAGATGCTACCGTTACTCCACCCGAGCCTAATTATAGCCGGGGATTCGACCTGATCGAAAATCAGCAATATAAAGCGGCGGAGCGATACTGGCGAGAAATTTATCAAAAATCGCTCGGCGAACCGACGCAACAGGCGATTGCCTTGCAGCAAGTCGCGAAGGCGCAATGGGCTACTCGGCGATTTAAAGTCGCAATGAATAGCCTTGATTTGGCTATTAAGAAACTGCTTAATGGTGGTGACAAATCATTGCTGGTTGCCGTGTACTATCAAATAGCCACTTTGCAAATCCAGTCGGACCTGTTAAAAGAAGCTGAGGAAAATTTACAGAAATCGATGAAATTGGTGGCATCGGATCGAGACGATTTATCTAACATTGGTATTGATAAGCCAGACCTTAAGAACCTAGACCTTAAGAACCTAGACCTCAATAACCTAGACCTTAATAACTTAGACCTTAATAACTTAGACCTTAATAACAACGTATCAGCCATTAGCTTGATTAAAAATAGGCTCGGTCAAATTTTCGCATTACAAGATAATCACCAAAAGGCACTTCAAGTCTTTACCGAAAGTTACGAAGGCTTTATTGCCATTGACGATAGACCAGCGGCTCTGATCTCGGCTAGAAACGCGATAAAAAGCGCTGTCAAGCTGCAGTCCTATGCCCTCGCGATAGATCTGTACTCACAGGCACTCCTTGTCGCCGAGACTGAATCAACCTCGCTAGCACCGCCTAGCATTCCATCGTTGACGATGATGCCGTCCCTAAATGCCTCGCAATCAATAACCACCACAAAAATCGCACTAATAAGTGTGCTCGGAAATTTTCCGAAGTCGGAATTAGAGGCCCTCAGTATCAAGTATCTACATGCCGTATTGCTCTTAAAAAATATGACAGAGGCTCAAGATATCAATAATTACAATGTGTCATATGCACTCTCGGTATTGGCAAGTTTGTATTTTCGTGCCGGAGAAACAGAGCAAGCACTACTCATATCGAATAAAGCGATTCTGCACTCGCAGGCGTTAGGGCCCAATAAACTATTAGTGAGAAATTTGATGTTGTCGGGTGCAATTTATCGATTGCAGGGTGATAGGCAACATGCACTTCAGGCCTACCGGCTTGCTGTCAAGGAATACAACTCACAGCGGACGCAAGATATTTCTGCGCTCGCAGGCTATGCGAATACACAAAGCCTGGATGATATCGTCATTGATGCGGAGTCACTGTATTTAAGCTTGGCAGATTTAATACTCGTTAATGCACGCGCGGAAAAAAACCAGCGAATAGTTCAAGCCTTGTTAATCGAGGCTCGAGATACCATCGAACTAAAAAAAGTTACTGAGCTGCAAAATTATTTCAAGAATTCTTGTGATGTTTCCCGTGCGGCATCAAAAATGAAAATCGACGAGATTATTCAATCGGGTAGTGCTGCGATTTATCCGATACTGTTACCTGATCGTTTGG
>JBGMRO010000148.1:0-8218 GCA_048061555.1 Thiohalomonadales bacterium
TGGCGCGATGCGTGATTTCGTAGATGCCTCGAAAGTCCCGCTCATCGTCGCAAATTCCATATTTATGATTGGCGTATTGTTGATTGCCTGGGGATTTTACAATTATTGGAAGGGCGACCCCCAAGGCATAATCCTGTTAGTACCCGGCTTGTTTTCGCTCGTCATGGGTTGGATTTCAGATGCATTAATTCGAAAGTGGTTCGATTAAAATTTATTCAATTATTACAATGAATTAGGATCTGTCCCTAGCATCAACATTAATAGGCTTGCACGAGTCTACGGTGGCTGTATATACTTAGCCGCTTTTGTAGGCCCGGACGTATTGGGCATGTTGTCTTAGAATGCATTACAATGCAGACTAAGACATTACCTATGTTGTAATCCAACCCACAGTGGAATCATATTAATGACAGTCGAAAATAATGCAAACGCCGATCAAGCAACGCCACATGATTTCTCCTTAAAGACCGGGCTCGCTGAAATGCTCAAGGGTGGCGTTATCATGGATGTTACCAATGTAGAGCAAGCCAAAATCGCAGAACAGGCCGGTGCGACGGCTGTGATGGCCTTGGAAAGAATTCCATCCGAGATACGTCTCGATGGCGGTGTCGCACGTATGTCCGACCCTGAAATGATTCAAGAAATTCAACAACAAGTGTCTATCCCAGTGATGGCGAAATGCCGTATAGGCCATTTTGCCGAGGCCCAAATCCTGGAGGCATTAGGCGTTGATTTCATAGACGAAAGTGAAGTACTAACACCAGCAGACGATCGCCATCACATCTATAAACATGAGTTCAAGATCCCTTTTGTGTGTGGCGCTACGAATCTAGCAGAGGCCTTGCGTCGTATTGGTGAGGGTGCGGCGATGATACGCACCAAGGGTGAGGCGGGTAGTGGTGATATTGTCGAAGCCGTTCGCCACATGCGTCAAATTCGCAACGAGATCGCACAACTCGCAGCGATGGGGAAAGATCAGCTAATGACGGCGGCGAAGGAGATGTCTGCCCCCTATGAATTGGTAACCGAAGTGGCCCGAGAAGGAAAATTACCCGTCCCCAATTTTTCTGCGGGTGGGATTGCAACTCCAGCCGATGCCGCCTTAATGATGCAACTCGGTGCAGAGACTGTATTCGTCGGTTCCGGTATCTTCACTTCCGATGACCCAGCCAAACGAGCGGCCGCGATAGTGAAGGCCACCACTCATTTTAATGACCCCAAACAATTATTGGACGTCAGTTTCGGTTTGAAATCCGCCATGAAGGGGATAGCAACGGCAGCCCTGTCGTCTGATCAGCGCCTATCCAAGCGCGGCTGGTAGCTGAAAAAGCAGATATTCGAGATCCACAGAATGACGATTATCGGTGTCTTGGCGCTGCAGGGCGCTTATCACAAGCATGTGGCCATACTGAAGGGACTCGATTGTAAGACGCTGTTGGTGAAAAACCTCAGTGAGTTAACACAATGCTCGGCGTTAATTATTCCGGGTGGGGAATCCACTACAATGACGCAGTTAATGCGTCGTTATAATATGGTATCTGCATTAAAAGAATTTGCGTCTACGCATCCGGTATTTGGCACCTGTGCCGGAATGATATTAATGGCAGATCAGGTAGATGATGCGCGTGTAGACTGTTTGCAACTGTTGCGTATTAGAATTCAACGTAATGCCTACGGGCGCCAAGCTGAGAGTTTTCAAGCGAATATAAAGTTAAGTTTTGTCGCTAAAGATCGGGCTTTTCCCGGTGTATTTATACGTGCCCCCATCATAGAAAAGCTCGACGCCAGTGTAGAGACGCTTGCCAGTTTCCAAGGAAAACCGGTGCTGGTCGCCCAAGCGAACTACCTCGCTGCGAGTTTCCATCCAGAATTGAGCGACGATAATCGCATACATCGTTACTGGTTGGAGCGCATGGTATACTAACCGCAACCAGTCAGTAACCGCTTGTAAGGCTTCATCTGCGCAACATACCTTCCACATCCTAATTCATGGGTTTATTTTTTGCGTCGACGTTTCTGTAGTTGATAATTACCCACAAGCTCATTAATTTGATGGAACGGCATATCATCTAATTCGGGATAGGTTTCGGCTATCCATATAATCAGATCGGCAACATTCTCTATACTTGATACTGATTTGTCCTTGCTCGATTGCAATCCTAGCAGTGCGCCAAATTGAATTTTAACCAAAACACTATGGGGTAGAGACAGCAGGTCATCCTCTAGCCCCATATCAAGTAGTGCCGACGCTCTAATCTTGGCGTGTATTGCACTACATAGATTATGTATCTCGGGTCGTTGGCAGGAAAATTCCTCTCCACCACGGCGGATAATTTTCCGCGCATGTTCACAGGAAAATTCATCTTTTGCCAGGGTGGCGTTAAATGGGCAAATCAGTTCGGACATAGTAGACTCGGCTAGTGTAGTACTGTGTTTATGAGGCGTACTATATCATACGTTATTGTAACTACTCAGGCAGTCCCGGTAAACCTAGATTAAATGGTTTGTTTTCTTAGCTCGTAGCCATCGACTCCCTCCTAAGACAAATGAATACAAGTAAGTGCTTATGAAGACGGCAGCGATGAAGGGTGCGACAGTCGGGAATAGCCATGCCGCTACGAGAGCCACGTTCACAATAATCACTGCGGTAGCAGTTTTCGCAAGCGCTCGAATAAGGATGGTTAACGTAAACGGCACAATCATCGACACCGAATGCAATAGATAAAGTAAAACCAAATATAAACCGGGATCAACATTATATATTTGCGTCAACAAGAGGACGAACAGCATGTGGCGCATGAGTTCATTGGTGGGTGATCCAGTGCCAGTCACCGTATCTGGATTAACTCTCGATGTGACACGAAGAATAATCGACGTTGCAGCAATCATGCTCGCCACCAATACCCATCCGCCGAGATGTGCACCCACTACCAAAATCAGGGTGACGTGGGCAACCGCATCGCAAACATTATCAAGATCGGCCCCGAATCGGCTACGAATATTTAACTTGGTTGCCAATATACCATCGAGGTCGTCCATAAAATTATTGAAAATGATTAACGGAATCAGGTATCGATAACCATCTTCAAGAAACAGTAATACCAGGGGCAAGACGCCGAGGATAGACGTTATGTTTGCCCAATTCGGATATATATAGCGTTGATAGATGACATTATTTTGAAGTTTTCCCATCGATGTCTCAGAACTGGTTACAGCGTCGTTACCGGTTCAACGGTGAGTACAAAGAAATGATTCTCGAGCTTTGGAAATGGGATTCCAAGAGTTTTTGGTAGATGCTTCAGCAAGGGGAACCCCAATCGCATAGCCCAATAGATCAGCGGGCCAACTATCCGCAACATCTGAAAACGTTCCGGTATCAATACCTTCCATTTCTTGATCAGTTCGCAGCCCATCTGTACAAGGACATAGGGTTCATTTATCTCCATGTGTTTGGGCATTATGCCGCATTGTTTAAATATGCGTGTATAGTCTGACACAGAACGATAGACAACCGGATAGTCTCCTTTGTGAGTTACTGTCTTTCCGCGAACGGTGGATTCGCGACACAAAATAATGCCGCCATTCGGTCCGAGACACGGGATCAACTTTTGTAGCAGGGCGATCACGTCTTTTTCGTCGAGGTACATGAGCAAACCACCGAGGAAGACCAGATTATAGTAGCCCTCAGGCTCGAACGACAGAATATTACCGTGTGTTGTGCGGATGTTGGAATACGTGGCACATCGCTCCGTTAGTGCGCTGTAAAGTGCGCTGCTTCCTTCAACCGCGACGACGTGTGAAAAATTTTGAGCAAACTCTTCGGCCCAATGGCCAGCACCGCAGCCGAGATCCAGCACCGCACCATCATACACGGAACTGCGAAGCAAGCGCTGTACGATTCGCGCCTCGGCACGAAAACGAAATTCGCCCGCACTCACCGGAAAACCGAAACCATCCATCACATAGGGTCCAAGAATTGATGACTTGACGTTTTCCCAATAGTCGTTGACAGATGTGTGATCGATTTCAGGCAAGGGCGGCTGCCGCTTCAGAGACGAGTAAAGCGGGGTGCTTGATGCTGGAGGAAGAGGGTCGTCGGGTAAGCATGGCCTCCGCCTCTTTTAGGTCTGCCCGGGTATCTATTTCATACCATCGCTCTGGATCGAAAAGGACCGCCTCGAAAGACAGCGTGCCGTTGGCGACCATCTCAGCGAATACGGCTTCGTAATATTCGCCAAGTCTACCTTGCTCTACATAGTGGCTTAATGTTTTTTCGATTTTATTCCAAGAATTAATGGATAAACTGCAAATATTGACTGTTTTATATTGGCGAACTGCATCAATAATATCATCACCCGTGCGAAATGCTGATACTCGTCTTTCTAATCCCGGCGCTATTCCTAGTTCCACTGTAGTACCATTCATCCATGGAAGTATTTTTGAAATGGCGATTTTGTTAGGTTGCAGCATGTCGTCCAACATCCACGGTTCGAATACCAGATCACTTTCCACCAGTAAAAAAGACTCGTGTACCTGCTCTCGTGCGAGCCAGAGAGAATAGAGATTATTAGTTGTCCGGTAGTCGGGGTTGATCACGTAATCTACGTGTATATCACTGACATTTTGTTGCAGATAATCCCGAATACAATCACCCAAATGCCCGATGACTACGATGAGTCTCTTAAACCCCTGTGCACGCAAATTATTGATCAATCTCTCCAGGATCGGAATACCTCCGACCTCTGTAAGGCACTTCGGCGCATCAAGAGTCAAGGGTTGCAGGCGTGTTCCGGTCCCTGCAGCTAGTAAGAGTGCTGTTGTGATCTTCGTGGTATTTGCATCCAGGCAGGAATTGCTCATTGTTGCTCCTCCTGCATGTTTGTAGCAAAGGCGGTGCAGTCTGTATTGCGGACACATCTTTCTTTTGCAGTCCGAAAAGCCGTTTGAAGTCTAAACCGTTCACTGTACGCAGGTACGAAGAATGGAGAAATAGCTATTTCGCTCTTATTCATCACTTTTGAATTTCCTATCTGTTTTGTTCGATGAAAGAATTTTTTCCTGGGAATAACATCAATTACGATCTCGCCACTGAACGCACGTATTTTTAGTTGAGGCAACGATTTTTCATCGGACTCATGTATCACTTTCTTTTCCATTATTCATATCACCACGGGAACGGTTGAAGGTAAGCTGTGTTTGAGCCTTCATCCAATGGTCGATCTCTTCTCGGTCAAAACGCCATTGAACCCCGATCCTAGACGCTGGAATATCGCCATTGCGTGCCATTTTATACAGTTTGCTGAGGCTGATTTTCACGTAGTCAGACAATTCTTCTAAGGTGAGCCATTTATCAGTTACCATCATCACCTCTCCACATGGAAACGCTATTAAATAAAACAAGTATTAGTGATTGCCAGCGATTGCCAGCGAATGCCAGCGAATAGTACTGAGTATCTGTATAAATAACAAGCTATTGTTTTAAAAATGGGTATCCATCCGCTTCTGTATGATTATTAACCGAATTGAAGCGAAAAATTTATTGTTAGCGCACAAATATACGCGACGCTACTCAATATTTAGATTGTCGCGTTCGAAATATAATCTGCGTTATGGCGTTCTTGATTCAAGAATTACGCTTGAACTCAGGGGCGACGGTTGCCTGCCAAAAAACAGAATTCATCGGCTGTAGATGTTCTGTGTTTTTCCAGGTTTTAACCTGCTCATCTTGATTCCATTTCTGTCATCGTGGTGTAAACTTAAAGTATGGGGGAAATAAGTTTGTGACGTTTGATCAAAATTAACTTTGTAAAAGTGGAGAATTTACAAGCCATGAACAACCTACTCACCGCACAATTGAGAGCCTATAAGCAGCTTCTATGGCAACCACTGGTGGATATTTATGAAGACTCCAAAGGTTGGCTGGTAAAAATAGAGTTGGCGGGTGTCTGTAATGAAGATATCGATATTTCTGTTACGGGAGAGTGCTTGATTATTAGCGGTACCCGACGGGATTGTGCCATTCAGAAGGGCCAAAAATTATATTCAATGGAGATCGCTTATAACAAATTTCAGCGAGTTATCAATATTCCCTGCAATTGCAATATAGAAAAAGTTAATATGGATACGGAGTTTAAGGATGGCATGTTATTGATACGTTTAAAAATGAGGAAGGGAAAATGACCACAGTCTCTGAAAAACTATGTGTGCCAGTAATACCCATCAAGAATACTACACTTTTTCCACATCTCTTTTTACCTATTGTGGTGAGCAGGCCGTCATCAAAAAACGCGATCGAGTCTGCGGTGGCAAGTGAAGATAAAATTATTGGTATATTTGTTCAAAAGGATGCGGCCATTGCAAAGCCGGGGAAAAGTGATCTATATCAAACCGGGACGTTGGCCGTTATAAAAAAAATGGCGCAGCTAAATGATTTAGTGCATATCGCAGTACAAGGTATCGAGAGGATTAAATTAATTAATACTGCAGATAAAAAAAACTACTACAATGTGTATCGCTTGCCGGAACCTGTCGATACCAATGCAGAAATTGAAGCATTACACCGCGCCAATCTAGATCTAGTCGCAAAGATGGCTAATTTGGTACAACCGGAGGTGCAGGTAGATATTAACTACATTATTTCTGCAGTAAACAAACCATTAAATCAGGCGTATCTAATTTCAAGCTTGCTTTCGCTCTCTATAGAGAAGGAAACCAGGATTTTGCAAGCCAATACACAAATCGAAGTTTTTCAACTGGTGCATGATCATTTAATGCATGAAATACAGGTATTACAATTAAAAAATCGCATCGCCAATCGCACACAGTCCGAAATGACTAAACAACAGCAGGACTATATGCTGCGCCAACAACTACAGGCCATTCAAGAAGAATTGGGTGATAATACGCCGGAGCAAGCAGATATAGTCGAACTGAAAAAACGTCAAGAAAAAACCAAGTTGCCTGAACAGGTATCGAAAGAACTTAAAAAGGAACTCGCTCGCTTGGCACACTTAACATCTATGTCATCAGAATATCAACTCATTCGCAATTATGTAGACTTTGTATTAGAGCTACCTTGGTATGCCGCTACCGATGATAATTTAGACCTGAATCAGGCTCAGCGGATTCTTGATGCAGATCATTATGGACTCAATGACGTTAAGCAACGGATTATCGAACACCTAGCGGTGATGAAACTAAATCCCCAAGCAAAATCACCCATACTCTGTTTCGTAGGTCCTCCTGGGGTTGGCAAGACATCTGTCGGCCAATCTATTGCGCGCGCACTCGGAAGAAAATTTGAAAGAATTAGCCTCGGTGGCTTGCATGATGAAGCAGAATTAAGAGGTCACCGGCGTACGTACATCGGTGCCATGCCAGGCCGCATTCTTCGCGCTATTCGGCGCACCGGTGTTAATAATCCAGTATTGATGCTGGATGAAATCGATAAACTTGGTGCGGATTTCAGGGGCGATCCCGCTGCTGCATTGATGGAGGTGTTAGACCCGGAACAGAATAAAGAATTTCATGATAATTTTCTCGATATTCCTTTTGATCTTGCCAATGTCTTTTTCATTACTACGGCTAATACCCTGGATAGTATTCCCTCGCCTTTGTTAGATCGCATGGAAATATTACGTTTACCGGGATATAGCGAGGAAGAAAAGAAAAAAATCGCACAAGTTTACCTTATAGAACGACAACTCAAAGAAAACGGGCTAACCGCGAAACAATTGTCAATTTCTGAAGAAGTTATTGCCTATGTTGTACGACAATATACTCGCGAAGCGGGTGTACGGGAATTGGAGCGCCAAATTGGGCGCATAGCGCGTAAAGTAGCGACTCAAATTGCGCGCAAGCAAAAGCGAATTGTTAACGTGTTGCCTGAGCAATTAAATGAATTACTGGGCACAGAACATTACTATACAGATCAGTTGCGTAAAACATTGCCGCCGGGTGTTGCCGCCGGTCTGGCCTGGACGGAAGCAGGGGGGCAATTACTTTATGTTGAGGCAGTGATCTTGCCCGGGAAAAAGGATCTCACCTTGACGGGTCAGCTTGGTGAAATTATGCAGGAATCAGCAATCACTGCACAAAGCTATATCTGGTCGCATGCAGATACGCTGGGTATTGATAAGAAACTTATACGAACCACTGGCGCGCATATTCATATTCCTGAAGGTGCAGTGCCAAAGGACGGACCCTCGGCGGGAGTAAC
>JBGMRO010000149.1:0-8196 GCA_048061555.1 Thiohalomonadales bacterium
TGATATGAATAACATTTTTGGTATACATCAGCAAGGCATGCTGTTGCGTTCAAAACGAGCTGAGATTCTCGCTAGCAATCTCGCCAATGCTGATACACCAAACTTTAAGGCTCGTGATTTTGACTTCAAGCAAACCTTGCAGCGCTCAATGCAAGCAGGAAATGCATCGCAGATGCGGCTCACCAATGAAAAACATATCAGTAGCAATATGCAGATAAGTGGCATGAATGCAGAGCTGCAATACCGCACGCCAATGCAGGCTTCAATCGATGGCAATACCGTCAATACGCAAATCGAGAAGGCCGAGTTCGCCGCAAACGCGGTGCACTACCAAGCCAGTTTACAGTTTTTAACCGGTAAAATTAAGAATATTATGACCGCGATACGAGGGGAATAATATGTCACTCTTAAACGTTTTTAATATAGCGGGTTCGGGCCTCAGTGCACAAAGTATGCGACTCAATACCACGGCAAGCAATATTGCCAACGCCGATAGTGTCAGCAGTAGTTCAAATACGGTTTATAGAGCAAGATACCCGGTTTTCTCTGCCTATGTCGATGATGTAAGCAATCAATATAGTGCACCTAAAGTTAGGTTGGAGGGTATCGTTGAAAGTCAGTCTCCGTTACGTATGCAATATAGACCGGATCACCCCATGGCAAATGAAGATGGAAACGTGTTTATGCCTAATGTAAACGCAGTAGAAGAAATGGCCAATATGATTTCAGCATCAAGATCGTTCCAAACTAACATTGAGATCATGAATACCTCAAAACAAATGTTGTTAAAGACGCTTTCGCTAGGTCAATAACAGGAAATCGACATGAATACAATAAATAGCGGATCTACAGAAAATATCCTAAAAGACTTGGGTTTGGGAAAAACTGAGGTCGATAAAAAAAATACCGAACTTGGGCAGGATGAATTTTTAAAACTCATGATTACTCAACTTAAGAATCAAGATCCATTCAAACCGTTAGAGAATGGAGATTTTATTTCTCAAATGGCACAATTTAGTTCTGTGTCTGGTTTGCAACAATTGCAAACATCATTTGATAGTCTTGCAACATCAATGCAATCAAGCCAAGCGTTGCAAGCATCTACGTTAGTGGGACGCGACGTTGTCGTACCGACGGATAGTTTTAAATTCGACGGAGTCTCTCAGGTCAATGGTTTTATTCGTTTACCTTACAATAGTCAAAACACCACGTTGAGATTAAGTAACGCTGCGGGAGAGTTAGTACGCGAAATTAACGTGGGTTCGCAATCGTCCGGCGACTTGTTATTTAGCTGGGATGGTACTAACGCTAAAAATGAAGTATTACCTGCAGGTGAATACACCATGACGGCGGAGGCCAGTGATCGAGATACGTTAACTGCGCTGTCGACGTATCTTTTCGCAAAAGTAGATAGTGTCACCTTAGATCAGCAATCTCGTGGAGTCACCTTGAATCTCAAGGATCAAGCTTCAGTGTTACTTTCTGAGGTAGAGGAAATTCGTTAATTAAGGAGGAAGTATGCCATTTCGTATAGGACTTAGCGGCCTAAATGCAGCCGCAACAGATTTAAAGGTAACCGGAAATAATATAGCCAACGCGGGTACTACGGGCTACAAGCAATCGCGAGCCGATTTTACGGATGTTTTCGCCGTTGCGTTTGGTGGGACCAGTCAATCCGCGACCGGTAACGGCGTACGCGTCTCGGGTATTGCGCAAGAATTCTCCCAAGGTAGCATCGAGTTTTCAGACAAGGCCTTAGATCTTGCGATTAGTGGCTCTGGATTTTTTATCCTTGATGATTCCTCCGGTAGAACCTATAGCCGCAACGGTAGTTTTAACGTCAACTCTTCAGGTGATGTTGTCAACTCACAGAATAAGTTATTACAGGTGTTTCCGGTGAGTTCGAATGCCAACTCTACATCGAGCACCACTTTTAATACCGGTGCGTTGACTAGTCTGAATCTTTCGACTACGGATGGTCCACCGAGCGCCACCAGCCAAATTACGGCGGGCCTAAATCTTGATGCGGCCGCGAAGCCACCATTGACCACGCCCTTTAGCCAGACGGATTCCACGAGTTATACGTCCACTACGTCGGTGATTGTTTACGATTCCTTAGGTGCAAACCATACCGCGTCGTTGTACTACACAAAGACGGCTAATCCCAATGAGTGGGAGACTCGCATGTTTGTCGACAATTTCGAGGTCGACGATACCAGTAATAATTCGCCTTCATTGATCACCTTTGGCGCGGATGGAACACTAGCGACACCGGCCAGCGGTGCCATACCTTATACACCGATTACTTCGGCAGACCTGGGGCTTAGTACGAGCATTGCACCTCTAGACATTAATATGAGCTACACTAGCACGACCCAGTTTGGCAATGCATTTTCAGTGAATCAATTGGCGCAAGACGGTTTTACATCGGGGCGCTTGAGCGGAATTGATATAGACAAAGAAGGCGTTGTATTTGCACGCTATACCAACGGACAATCAACGGTTTTAGGTAAGGTCGCACTAGCGACATTTCCTAATCCTCAAGGACTCAGGCAGTTGGGTGATACCTCATGGGCGGAGACGTTTGAATCAGGCATTTTACCTCCTGGTGAAGCGGGTACCGGCAGTTTAGGTCTGTTTCAATCAGGCGCGTTAGAGGCATCCAATGTGGACGTTGCGACGCAACTCGTTAATCTGATAACCGCACAACGTAGTTTCCAGGCGAATGCACAGGTAATTAGTGCCGCCGATACGGTGACCCAGACCATCATTAATATTTAAACGTAAATTAACGGAATAGACGTAGGTAGTCATGGATAGAGTCATTTACATCGCGATGTCAGGTGCAAACCAGACCCTGTTGGCGCAGCAGATGAATAGTAATAATCTCGCTAATGCCAATACCAGTGGTTTTCGCACCGATCTACATTCATTTAGGGCCATGCCGGTATACGGTCCGGGTTATCCGACCCGGGCCTATGCCATGGCGGAACGTCCTAGTGTCGATTTGACCCTGGGTACCGTTAGAAATACCGATCGAGATCTGGACATCGCGATAGATGGAAATGGATGGATGGCGATACAGAGTAAAGATGGCACAGAGGCGTATACGCGGGCCGGAAACCTCAGCATACAACCGGGTGGCATTCTGGTCACGGGATCCGGTAGTCCCGTTATGGGGAATGGTGGGCCTATTGCCTTGCCGCCGGCGGACAATATAGTGATCGGTACCGATGGAACGATATCGATCACACCGGTAGGCCAACCCTCCACTTCTCTAGTTGTGGTAGACCGTATAAAGCTGGTTAGACCCGAGCAAGGCTCAATCATAAAAGGTCTGGACGGTATGATGCGAGCAAAAAATGGTGAAGAATTTGATGCCAATGCGAGCGTTAAAGTGGTATCGGGTTCACTAGAAACGAGTAACGTCAACATAGTCAATACATTAGTCAATATGATTAGTTTAGCGCGCACCTATGAATTACAAATAAAAATGATGAAGACCTCGGAAGAGACAGATAAAGCCTCAGACGGTCTGTTGGGCTTGTCTTAAAAGACCTAAGGGAAGGTGGATAAGTGTAGTGTTTCCACCCATATTCTTCAAGGCTAGCGTTATATCAAAAGGAATAGATAAATGAGCAGTGCATTATGGGTGGCAAAAACCGGTTTAGACGCGCAACAAACTCGTCTCTCGGTTATAGCAAATAATTTGGCGAACGTGAATACCATGGGTTACAAGCGTAGCCGAGCAGTATTTGAAGATTTATTGTATCAAAACGTTAGGCAAGTCGGTGCGCAATCTTCAGAATCTACGGTATTGCCCTCGGGGCTTATGTTAGGCACGGGCGTGCGAACCGTGGCGACCGAAAAAATTCATTCGCAAGGTAATATAATAGAAACTTCTAAATCTATGGATATCGCTATTTCAGGTAGAGGGTATTTGCAAATACTACGACCCGACGGGACACTCGGATATACCCGCGATGGCTCATTACAGCTTAGCTCTGAAGGACAAGTCGTCAACTCGAGTGGTATGCTGCTACAACCCTCTATAACCATCCCTCCGAATGCCCAAAGTATTTCGATTTCTAGTGATGGTATCGTCTCAGTTAGTCTTGCAGGAACCGCGGCGCCCACGCAGGTCGGCACAATTCAACTGGCAGATTTCGCCAATGCGACCGGTCTACAGCCTATCGGTGAGAATCTCTATATTGAGAGTGGAGCCAGTGGAAATCCGCAAGTCGGGGTTCCCGGGATAAACGGTATAGGAACCTTGATCCAAGGTTCGTTAGAGTCTTCCAACGTCAATGTAGTTAAAGAAATGGTAGATATGATAGAGGCGCAGCGATCTTATGAAATAAATTCCAAAGCGATTTCTACCGCAGACGATATGTTGCAATATTTAACTAATAATATTTGAACCTAAATTCATCAGTTGACTCACGAAAGTCCATGCAAGCTCTTAATGCACCTAGCAAATTAAAAAATCCGCTTATCACCAATAAGGTGACTGCACGATTTTTAAATTCACTATGCACATCAATATCTTGCATGTCTTTTTCGCGCTCAACTGATGAATCTAGGTTAAACGATTCCAGTATAAAATTATGATTAAAAACAATTTAAAATTATTGTTGATGCCAATATGGAGTGTGGTGCTTATTGTAGGTGGTTGCGCGACATCGCAAAACCCCGTTCACGATCCTGAGTTCGCATCAGCCAGGCCAATAGTCTCTCAGCCATTACCGAGCAGCAGTGGCGCGATTTATCGTAGTGGTTATGAAGTGGTTTTGTTCGAAGATGACAAAGCCAAGCGCGTAGGAGACTTGATCACCGTGATCTTGAAAGAGACCACCAGTGCAACAAAACGTGCAGTTACCAAAACTAAAAAGAATTCAGAGATTGATTCGACTTTTTTGCGCATTTTTGGAGGTAACGCTAGTGCCAATGGCATCGGATTATTAGATACGAATATTGAAGCAAAACGAAAATTTAATGGAGAAGGCAGCAGTAAGCAGAGTAATACGCTCTTTGGCACTATTACTGCCACTGTTTCTGAAGTGTATGCTAATGGAAATTTATTTATCCGTGGCGAAAAGCTTTTAACATTGAATCAAGGCGTAGAGCACGTCAGGATATCAGGGATCGTACGCAGCAGCGATGTCTCACCGCAAAATACGGTTAGCTCATCCCAATTGGCAAACGCAAAAATTATTTATGGAGGAGAAGGTGTTCTCGCTGAAACCAACTCCAAAGGGTGGCTGCAACGTATTACCGATAGCCAATGGTGGCCCTTCTAGTGCAAGAATTAATTATCTTCGTCATGAGTGTAGCGACAATGCAGCTTAGAAAAATGATACAAATAATATTTAATGCTAATGTCATCGGCATGTTACCAAGAATTGCCAGCTTATTGCTTGCTTCCTTGTTTATTATGCCCATTGCCAATGCGGATCGGCTAAAAGATATGGCATCTATTGCGGGTATTCGTAGCAATCAACTCGTCGGGTTCGGATTGGTTGTTGGCTTGGCAGGCACTGGCGATAAAACTGTCTTTACCATACAAAGCCTTAAGAGCATGTTGACCCGACTTGGTATTACCATACCCCCTGGCGTCGATCCGAAATCTAAAAATGTCGCCGCCGTATCATTGCACGCAACCCTGCCCGCGTTCGCAAAACCGGGACAATTCATAGATGTCACTGTATCTTCCATTGGTGAATCCAAAAGTCTTCGAGGTGGCAGTTTATTGATGTCGCCGTTAAAAGGAGCCGATGGCAAGGTCTATGCTCTAGCGCAGGGTAATGTGGTCGTAGGTGGGCTGGGTGTGCAAGGCAAAGATGGTTCCAGTATTACCATTAATATTCCTAGTGTCGGCCGTATCCCCAACGGTGCTTCGGTTGAGCGGATTGTGGATACCTCATTTTTGTCCGGGAGGACGATAATGTTAAATCTACATCAATCTGATTTTACGACCGCGACACGTGTAATGGCAAAGATAAACAAAGAATTAGGGGCCGGTACTGCAGTTGCAATGGATGGTACTTCGATTAGAGTGATGGCGCCACGCGAAAGCTCGCAGCGGGTCAGTTTTGTGTCTATATTGGAAAATATGGATGTTGAACCGGCGGAGGATATCGCAAAAATAATAATAAACTCACGCACCGGTACCATCGTTATTGGAAAGAACGTTCGAGTTAGTGCCGCTGCGGTGACCCACGGAAATTTGACGGTTACTATTACCTCGAACCCCGTCGTCAGTCAGCCGGCAGCACTCGCCAAGGGTGAAACGGTAGTCGTACCGGCGTCGGAATTGGCGGTTACAGAAGAAAATAATCGTATGTTTGTTTTTGATCCGAATACCACTTTGAACGATATCGTTCGAGCAATCAATCAAGTGGGTGCGGCTCCTGGAGATTTAGTGGCAATATTGGAGGCATTGAAGCAGGCTGGTGCGTTACGTGCAACACTCATGATAATTTAGCGCTATTATCAGCACTGTCGTTAGTCAGGAATAAATAAAGTTACAATAGTTTTTTGGTAGTGAAGTAAAGTTATGAAAAGTCTCTTTAGCCAAGGGATACACGGAAGAAAGCACTAACAATGATGTTGGTGACGAGTTTGTGAAACATTATGATCGACAAAGGAATTGTGGGTTATAGCTCAAAGGGACTGGGCCAAGCTACGGGGCGTAGCCGACTCGTCAGCTAAAGGGGCTTTTCATAACTTTCACTTTTACCAAGTTTTTCGTTTTTAATCTATTCTAGGAACCTATCCCTTCCATGAGTGTCTCATTTCCGTCAGCATCAAATTATACCGATATACAAGGTTTGCAAAATTTAAAAAATGCAGCCGACAAAAATTCACCTGATGCATTAAGAGAGGCGGCACGGCAATTTGAAGCTCTGTTTATCCAGAACATGCTAAAAAATATGCGTGCCGCTAAACTTGATGATGGCCTCTTAGGCAGTGATCAAGGCGATATGTATCTCGATATGTTTGATAAACAGTTGTCATTGACGTTGACTAAACAAAAGGGTATAGGATTAGCCGATATGTTGTACGAGCAATTAAAAAACACCTTGGCTGATCCATCGTTAAATATCGGTCAGTCAGCGAAACAGGCTTCGGCAGAGACATCACCCATAGTGGGTTCAAACCCAAATGAAGAATCAACGGTAGCTTCTTCAGCTAAGTTTCGGTCGGTTGCCATAGATCACTATACCGCCGCATCGCTTATTTCGAACAAGAAGTAGATCCCTTAATCTACAAACTACAGTCGATTCGGCACTAAAGCTTTTTGATCAATTGACGATACCTAATATGAACCGTTATCGAAATTCTTGGTTTCTCAAGTTTCGAGTTCTATGACGGATTAATGTGGAGTTAGGTCATAGTTTGAAAGATACAACATGCTAAACCACCCTTCGTTATTGATGCGAGCTAGATTGGAGTATGCGGAAATACTATGTCTATCCTAAGTAATGCAGTTTCAGGACTTAACGCCTATCAACGGGCGTTGGCCACAACGAGTCAGAATATCGCTAACGTCAATACGGAAGGATATACCCGGCAAGTCGTTGAATTGTCTGCGCAGGCACCGCAATTGGTGGCGGGCTCTTATGATGGTAAGGGTGTCTCTGTCAGTAACATCAGCAGAGTATTCAATCAGTTTCTTTTTGATCAAACCTTGTCGCGTAGTTCGAGTTATAACGAAACAGATGCATTTCTGATGGCATCACAACAATTGGATGCCACCTTAGGTGAACCTAGCACCAGCCTTGCAGGCCCATTGCAATCCTTTTTTAATGCGATTCAGGATGTCGCCTCTAATCCGACTTCCATACCCGCACGTCAAGTGGCGATAGCGGAAGGGGAAAATATCGCTGATCGTTTTTCTAGCCTCAATCAGCAATTGATGGAGCTAAAAAGTTCCACCAATACGCAACTATCCACCGCCGTTTCGCGTTTGAACTCCTTGGCGGAATCTGTACGGGATGTGAATATCGAAATAGCCAGGGCCAGCGGTGCGACAGGGGGTAACAATGCACCGAACGACCTATTAGACCAACGCGACAAATTGGTAACAGAAATGGCGACATTGACCGATGTGAGTACATCGGTGGCCGCCGATCAGACCATGAGTGTGTTTATCGGCACCGGGCAGGCATTGGTGATTGGTACCGATACCAACCC
>JBGMRO010000150.1:0-8170 GCA_048061555.1 Thiohalomonadales bacterium
CAAGGTTATCTATATTCCAAACCCGTGCCACCCGATGAACTTGAAGCATTATTGCATTATCAATATCGAGAGAAAGAAAGTGTGTTAGCGACCTAAATCAACGATATGTCCCAAGGACATTTTCAAGGCCCAAGGTATGCCCGCCCAAAAACCCAGTAGCCATAAAACTGGCGATTATACTATACAACAGACAGATGTCATCGCTACAAGTAGAAGATCAATACGCACTGTTGAAAAGAGCAAAAAACAAGATCGCTCACACAATCCCGCTTTTTACCAACCTCTGCCATATTCATCGAAAACATAACCTGATAATTCCAACAGAGATAAACAAAATTAACGGATTGATTGCCACGATGTAACCTTAGTGTACCTTCTCCGTACGAAGGAGACCATTGCTGCGAATTGCAAGCGCATACTTACCATCACCTAAGCTGATCTGCACGAATGCCAATACTACTAGCAATAACGGGTACTCCCAACCACCACCTTGGTTTGTAAATAACCACCCATTTGACCAATGCGCCCAAGTCGCACCCAGTAATACCGGAATAACCAAGGCTGAAAATAGTCTGCTCTGGAAACCGATTATCAATGCGATTCCCGCCACGACTTCGATGCTGAAAACGGCATAAGCAAGCAACCCCGGTAGGCCAATAGACGTAAAAAACTGTGCCGTTCCGGGTAACGTGAAGACCACCAGCTTGAGGTAGAGACTATGTATTAATAGCACACTACCTAATGCGACTCTAAGCATGAATGCGCCGGTTTCAGGATCTCGAAAATTGTGCATGATTTATGTCTCCTTAGTTAAGTTTCAACCACAGTATGATGCTTGCAATAACAGGTGTATACTGGCAATATACGCAATATTAGTTTGCATTTTTGCAAAGTATAGAGGGAGAAAATGGACTGGAATGCGGTAAAGGTGTTTCTTGCCATCGCCTCAACCGGGACGCTTTCGGGTGCTGCGAAACAGCTAGGGGTCAATCATTCGACCATCTTTCGTCGTTTAAACAGCTTTGAGCAGGATATCGGCAGTCGCCTATTTGAGCGCTTAAACCATGGTTATGATCTCACGCCCAGTGGAGAAGAGTTTTTAACCATAGCGAATAACATCGCTACGTCTTTTGAGGATATGGAACGCCATATCGTTGGTAAAGATGTTCAGCCGAAAGGCATAGTAAAAATTACGGCACCCAATAATATTGCCTACCGATATCTACCGCGATATTTGGCCGAATTTCGAAGTCGTTACCCTGAAATACGCCTAGAAATACTCGCCAGTAATCTGGAATTCAATATGAGCAGTCGCCAAGCGGATATCGCCATACGTGCAACACCCTCCCCTCCAGATTTCTTGGTTGGCCGGCAGCTTCGAACAATTTCTTGGGGCGTATATGGAAGCACAAATTATGCACAGCTATCCGAATTGCCGTCTAAACTAGAACAACTGCAACAGCATGCTTTGATAGGCGCAACTACCGCCATGCGTAATCTACCTGCTTTTGTTTGGATGGAAAAAAACTTATCGCAGCAAATTTATACACGCTGCGACGACTTAGTCACAATGTCCTATCTTGCCGAAGCAGGACTAGGCTTGGCGTTCCTACCCCATGACCAGATACGCCCAGGAATTAAAAAACTATTTACCCTTAAACAAGGTGATGTTAGTAAATTATGGATACTCACGCATCCAGATCTTCGTAACGTCGAACGGATTAGATTAGTCATCCAGCACTTAAGCTTGGCTTTTTCTGAGGAAAAGTTTATTTAGTATTAACCGTTTGGAATATCACGCCACCATTGCATCGCTACACATAGTAATATAGATCTTAGCATCGAGAAATTAATATTCAATATTCTCCATAAGATGAGTGTCAAATCGATTCATTAATAGACGTCAAAAATTGGCAAGTAAGCGTGCGGTAGTGATCCCCAAGGAAGGCCCAAAAAGTCAGGAAATAAAACGTGACTATCAGAATGATACTTAATTAAGCCTTTTTATGAGCTATTTCATTGCTTTCAACATACCGCTAGGTTTAATCATGCTGGGCACTGGTATGCGCTTAAACGGTATATACAGCATAGGTTACGGCAGTAGAGGTCACTCGTTAACGGGGCATCAATGATAAATGGTAGATCTAGTGCACATAAAACGTCAATAAATACCTGCGAAAACGAGCCAAAGTATTTTTAGTATTGCGGTTAGCTTCACTTAGATTTAACCCACGCTAAATGATACAATATTGGGGACTAAGTACGCGTATTTACAATACAAGGGTGTGGATCCAGCTTGCGAATAACAAGCAAACATATGTTTTAATTGATTATTTTCCTTTCTCGCCCCCAATATTCATAATGAATAATTAAAAAACCTATGCTTAAGAAACTATTTTTTCTCCTCAATATTAGTATGACGACGATACTTTTATTTGCGTGTAGCAGTGCCGCTGACAACGAGCTACCAAAAACGAATTTTCCTACTATTGGCTTTTCCACTATCAATACAACCGAAAATAGCGTCGATAATGTTTTTTCGATTACTTTTGAAATTTCTCGGGCGAGCAATTCGCCGGTTTCATTTCATTATTCCAGCGTAGATGGTAGCGCACTTGCAAATTTAGATTATGCGCCGATTGACGGGAATGTAACATTCGCCGCGGGAGAAACCGCAAAAAAAATAGAAATAACTATATTGGATGACTTAATCGATGAACCTAAAGAAAACTTAAAGCTTATTTTAAGCGAAATAAAAAACGCCACAACTAGCACACCAGAGCTATTAATAACTATAGAGGACAATGATCCCCCCCCGGACGTCCTATTTGATAATATAAATATAGTGGAGGCTGATAGTGAGACAACAACGGGAAATATTCTAGTTAAACTATCTCTCCCTAGTGGCCATACATTTGATTTAGTCTATTCCACTAGTGACGATTCGGCGTTAGAAAATGTGGATTATTTTCCTAAGAGTGGCACAATAAAATTTCTAGCAGGCGAAACTGAGCAGGCAATTGAGGTCAGCGTACCAGGTGATTTAAACATTGAACTCAATAAAAGTTTTAATGTTAATTTTGAAAAATCTGAGTTCGTCAACCTAACGAAAACTTTCGCCAAGGTAACTATTGCTGACAATGACGGTGAACCCAATATAATTATTGATGATATTTCCATAAGCGAGGGCGATGTCGGAACAACAACCGTGGCGGTAAAACTTCGCCTAAGCAAGTCAAGCCCACGTACTATATCTATCGATTATACTACCTCCGAGGGGTCAGCAGTTGCGGGGCAAGATTTTTCCATCACTAGCGATAAGCTAATATTTTTGCCCGGTGACACGGAGGAGTATATCAATCTGTCAATTTCAGCAGACGCCACTTATGAAGAGAATGAGACCTTCTCGATTGCTCTATCAGCCCCAGTTAATGCTATTCTGGCCAGAAATATTGCTAACATTACAATCCTAAATGACGACAGTCCACCTAACATTGTAGTTTCACCTCAATCCTTTAATGAAAGTGATGGTATAGCCTCGTTTTTGGTGAATATCGTTCCAACGAGCGGGCTCGATACCACAGTTAGTTATACCACTCAGTCCGGTAGCGCCTCTCAAGGGGTAGACTACCAAGCGACGCCCGGTGACTTAGTTATTCCTGCCGGAACTACCGTTGGCGAGATACAATTCACCATCAACGAGGATAATATTGATGAACCCGACGAAACCTTTTTGATTAATTTTACATCTTTACAAAATGCACAGACATCCACAGTAACTCATGACGTCACGATTAAGGACAATGATAATCCTCCAAGCATTAGCATTGACGACATTACTATTCTAGAAGGGGATACCGGCCTGACTGAGGTATTTTTTACCGTCTCCGCCACCGTCGAAAGCGCATTTTCGATGAGTGTGCAATATCAATATAAAAATGGCACTGCGATAGTCGACGAAGACTTTCAGACGGCTAGTGGATTGCTAACATTTTCTCCGGGCATTACCACTCAGAAAATTTTTGTAAAAGTTGTCGGTGACAAAAAATATGAATCCGCAGAATCGTTTGTCATTGGGCTAAGTAGACCACAATTTGCAACGTTAGTAACATCTACAGGGCAGCTTACAATTAGAAATGATGATTCGCCTCCTTTGGTTAATTTTGAAAAGGCAGCCATCTCGATAACTGAGGATATTGGCATCTATAAAGCTAAAATCTTCCTTGACGTGATAAGCGGTGTAGATGCGGTAATACCCTTTCAACTAACTGGAACCGCGACCATTGGTACCGATTATAAATCAATGTCTTCAGCGGCAAATCTCATTATACCAGCGGGAAATTTATTTAATACTGTAGACATATTATTGATAGATGACGCTAGCATTGAGAGTAGTGAAACCATAAGTATCAACTTGGGAGCATCTACCGATGCAGTTATCGGGCTCAACGCAATACATTTAATGACAATATCCGATAGAAATCGAGAAATAAATGATACCGGTTTTATAACATGCGCCGATGAAGTATCCAATATTCTGCCTTGCCCCCTAGTAGCCAGCCCCAATCAAGACGCAGAACATGGGCGTGACGCCAATCCGGCAACTAATAGCAACACCGACGGGCATGCAGGCTTTAGTTTTACAAAAATCAGCGCAACCGGGGACTACCTAGCCTCCTCAAGTGCTCAATGGTCTTGCACAAAGGACAATGTCACGGGGTTATTCTGGGAAAAAAAATCGAAACAAGGGCTACAAAATATTTCGAACTCGTACACTTGGTATAATAGTAATACCGAATTAAACGGCGGTACGGTAGGAATGCTGAATGGTGGCAGCTGTATTGGCAGTGATTGTGATACGCAAGCCTATATTGCGGCGATCAATCAACTTAAATTGTGTGGATTTAGTGACTGGAGATTACCACAGGCGATGGAAATCAACGGTATCTTGATGTTAGACCCTTCAGTCAATCAATTCGGGCCCGGGGCAGAGTTTTTCCCAAATGTCTTGACGATTACTTCGGGCATGTGGACTGCCCAACCGACTTATGCAACCACAGGTTTTTTTGGAGATTCCGTACACTATGCGGCTTACCGAAGCGTGGAGATGCGTAACAAGGATAATCCTGCAAATGTTATTTTAGTTAGAGGCGGGGTCATAAACATAACGGAAGATGTTGTGCCAGTATTAGGTCAAAGCTGCAAGCTAATTAACACAGCAGCTAGCACACCGACTTCTAGGTTTACGCTCAATGGCGCCACAGTGATCGACACACGGACTAATTTAGAATGGGCACGTTGTGTTACTGGTCAAGCATGGCTGTCAACTAGCTCGACTTGTTCTGGCGCGCAAACCGACTACACTTGGTCTGGAGCATTGACTGAGGTAGTGGTAGCAAATACAAACGTATTTTTGGGTAAAACCGGTTGGCGATTGCCGAATGCAAAGGAGCTAGTTTCTATTGTAGAAAATCAATGTGAAAACCCAGCTATAAACGCCTTTGTGTTTCCTAATACGCCCATATCGGGTGGACATACCTGGACATCTACCCCATCCTCGACGGTAAATTTTGCAAATATAGTAGATTTTTCTAATGGTTCGACTGCTGGTATCCAGATTAGTGCAACGACAAAGACCCACATGCGATTAGTCAGGAATATTGGCCCTTAGTTAGTGCCCATCCACAAACGGTCTATTTCCCCAATATCTACGTTGCGCGTATAATTAGTAATTCTTGTTCTGTGTTTTCTGCAGGACTAGAAGTACTTATCTTAAGATTAGTAATTCTTGTTCTGCGTTTTCTGCAGGACTAGATGTGTTAGGTTCAACAGACATTAAACCATTATATATCCAAACAAAACGAGGAAAGTAATGACGAAAAGACATCGAATACAATTTCCGAAAGGTGAATTAACCAAAATCAATCAAGACGAAGCCTATTTCTACCTTCAAGGATCAGGTGGCAAGAGAAAAATAAGGTTCCACGACTACGATGAAATTTATCAAGTACCAGGTCTGTATGAACAAATATTTTATGATCGCCTTAAATGCACATCTCCAAATAAAGTAGCATCAATTCTCGAATCAGCGGTAAAACAGTATCAAAATAACTTTACTGAGCTGCGTATATTAGATTTAGGTGCGGGCAATGGCATGATGGGTGAAGAGCTAAAAAAGCATGGAGTTTCTCGCTTAATAGGCGTAGATATAATACCCGAAGCTTATGATGCAGCTATTCGAGATAGGCCGGGAGTCTATGATGCATACTTTGTTGAGGATTTCACCCGCCTAGAGAAGGATAAAAAGGAAGAAATAGCATCATGGCAATGTGATTGCATGGTAACGGTTGCCGCACTAGGTTTCGGTGATATTCCGACGAAAGCATTTTTAGAGGCATTTAATATAATCAAAAGCGAAGCGTGGGTGGCCTTTAATATTAAGGATACCTTCTTTGATAGAAACGATGAATCAGGATTTTCAAAAATGATCAGGGAATTAATTTTCTCTAAATATCTTGATATTTACTACATCGAACGCTATCGACATAGATTATCAATTGAAGGCGAGCCACTGTACTATTTCGCGATAACAGGATGGAAAACATCAGATGTACCTGATGATTTCTTGGAGGCAAACGGCATAGTGGCCTAATAAAAAAATTAAGACAGACGATCAAGGTCGGAGCGGTGACTGAAACAGAAGTGGCTTCGATGAAAACCGTATCACTTTAACCGTCGTCGGCACTAACTTACCGGTAGCTTATGTAGGCGTTTAGGCTGTAGAAGAACCCCCAAATTAATCTGGCAAGCTAATGGGTAAACAAATGACACCGTCAGGTATATTGTAAGCGACTATCTCATGCAGATTAATCGTTTTAGTATACCTGATTTTGGCGTTATTTGATTCAGCCAGAGTTTTTCTACAGTCTCGCTATGCCCTATCAATGGAGAAATCATGAAAGTATCAGGGAAGTTTGATGTAAATCTCAATCCCCTTGATTTTTATACGCAAGGAGAAAGCGGAATCAATCTGGGACGAATGTCGATTGACAAAACCTTTTATGGTGAACTTGCTGCAACCAGTAAAGGTGAAATGTTAAGTGCTATGACCTCCGTTCAAGGTTCAGCGGGTTATGTGGCAATTGAGCAAGTGGTTGGCGATTTATCAGGTAAGCAGGGAAGTTTTGTACTGCAACATTTTGGAACTATGGATAAAGGAAAAGACAGCCTTGTCCTTGAAGTTTTGCCAGATTCCGGTTCAGATGAACTTTCGGGGTTAGTGGGTAAAATGTCAATACAAATTGAGGAAGAGCAGCATTACTACGAGTTTGAGTATGAATTAACATAACAAGATGAATCCAGCGAATCACCAAAATCGTCAATTATTTTGCTTGCGATAAAAAACGCTACTTTTGGCAAACGCTGAGTTACCCGTATTATTACCCAAATAATCACCTATCAAGTATCCCATTTATCTTACCGATTTTAATGACGTACCCGTAAAACCGGCGGAAAATCACTTCAACACAAATTGTCTTTAGCGAAGTAATATTAAGCTACTCAATTTTTTTCAAGGACTTTGCCGCAACCTTGGCAGGTAACGGGATGTAACCATCTTTGATCACAATTCGCTGTCCGGCCTTAGATAACACTAGCTTCAGAAACTCGCGTTCTAATGGTGTTAAGGGTTTATTGGGGTGTTTATTGATATAGACATATAAAAACCGTGCTAGGGGATAGGTCTTATTAATCGCATTTTCAGCAGTAGCAGCGATAAACGGTTTGCCTGCCTTCTTGGCTAATGCCACTGACCTCACACCGGACGTCTTATAACCGATACCAGAATAACCTATACCATTGAGAGAACTCGACACGGATTGCACCACTGAGGCCGAACCGGGCTGCTCATTCACGTTATTTTTATAGTCGCCTTTGCAAAGCGCCTTTTTCTTAAAGTATCCATAGGTGCCCGAGACAGAGTTGCGCCCATAGAGCTGTATGCTGCGATCTTTCCAACTACCGCTTAAATTTAAATCGCCCCATTTGTTCAGATCTTGTTTGCCCCTACATTTGCGCGTTGATGAAAATACGGCGTCGACTTCAGGGATGGTCATTCCCTTGATCGGGTTGTCTTTATGTACATAGACCGCTAGGGCATCGATCGCAACGG
>JBGMRO010000151.1:0-8156 GCA_048061555.1 Thiohalomonadales bacterium
GCGGCGGCAATTAGGGTATCGAGTTTGTTTTGCAGGCTGCTGTCTTGACTGATGCGATTAAGTGTTGTGACCGCCAAACGACTAAATGCCTTTGATTTGTTACTTTTATCTATCCCCATTAACATGCTACGGCCGGCAGCCCCAGCCTTAGCCGTAAGACCGACTTCACTCGCCTTAAAACTCAAGGTATTTTGTTGTACGGGACCGGCGTTGTTAAACTCTACGATGACTTCACCGGGGATAAAATCATCGGCAAGTGTCCAACCGTTGCTTTGTACTTGTAGTGGGGCCGTTCCCATGGTTAGCAAGTAATTTGAGGCTCCTGCCTGTGCGCTGACGCGGATAAAATAATCTCCCGCAGCCACGGCAATGATACTTTCTATGGCGGTGCCGCTCATCGAGGCGGTGATGACAAGGCCGGATGTGTCAAGTAGCTCCAGCCCAATTTCATTGACGCCCGTAATGGGGTTACCGACATAGACGGTGATTGCTTGGTTGGCGTTCAAGGTTACATGGAAGACGTCCACGGGATCACCAGCAGTAAAGCTGTTTCCTGCAGCACCTCGCCGGGGTAAATTGACATATCCGCCTAATACACCCGGGTTGCCTATATGTTGTGCCGAAATGATCCCGTCATTGCTGACCGGCGTGGTACTGGTATCATTGACGTCTAAGTCGACCATGTTGCTAGGGCTGCTGCTAATACGCCCGCTTAGCGATGACGGCGGATATACTGTGACGATAACAGAAGAAGCAATGCTGGTGGCGCCGAGATTATCGGTCACCGTTAAACGAAAAAACAAGGATTCCGGGGTGCCTACCACGACCGGTGTAGTGAATTGTGTGGTCATGGCATTCGGGGTAGAAAGTGTCACCAGCGGTAAGTTGCCGATTTGTGACCATTGATAAGCGGCGATAGTACCGTCGGGGTCGGTACTGGCAATACCCGACAAGGTCACTCGGGTGGCGCTGTTGGTATTGATATCCAGGCCTGCGTTGGCAATGGGAGGGATATTGCCGGGGTTGATGGTCACGATCATCAGGTCGGTTGCCGTGCCACCTGAGTTGTCGGTGACGGTGAGTTGCAACGTGATACTCGTTTGTTGGGTGACCGCTGGGGCGACGAAGGAGGCGTCCTTAGTATTGGCCAAAATCAGGTTAACGGTGGGCGTAGGCGGTGTCGTGGGCGTACCCATAATCTGTGTCCATAAAAAACCCGTCAGGGTGCCATCGCTATCTGTACCGCCACCGGTTAACAATACGGTAGCAGCTTGAGTGACGGTTTGGTCTATACCGGCGTTGGCGGTGGGTAAAATATTATTGGGGTTAATGGTCACCAACATCGTATCGATGACACTGGCACTACTATTGTCGGTGACCGTGAGTCGGAACCCTAAAATCGTGGTTTGCGTCACTGCAGGGGCAGTGAAGGTTGCTTGTACCTGGTTGGCCGTATTCAATGTAATCACGGGTCCTTGAATCTGTTTCCAAAGGTAACTGCTGATGGTGCCATCGGCATCGCTACTGCCGGAACCGGACAGGGTGATGGGGGTTTGCTCCTGAGCAATAATATCGGCACCGGCATTGGCCACGGGTGGGTTATTGACTGGATTGACCGTTATATTAACCACATCAGTGCTCGTGCCACCGCTGTTGTCCGTTACGGTAAATGCAAGCACCACGATGGATTGCACTAGTACCGGCGGAGCGACCAATGAAATATTTCTCGTATTGGCATTGACCAAGGTCACCGCAGGGCCAGAGGATTGTGTCCAGATAGTCGTGCTTACGCTACCATCGGCGTCCGAGGCCAGGCCGGTTATGACTACTGTGATGCCTTCATTTACGGTTTTGTCTAACCCCGCATTGGCTACCGGGAGAATATTGTTAGGGGCTGGCGGCGATACGCTAATCGAGACGAGCGCATGACCCACGGCTTGCTGGTTATCGGTCACGGTCAATTGCAGGGTAAACGTGGTTACCGCACTGACTGTCGGTGCGACAAAGGAAACCGTTGCAGTGTTGGCGGTGGCTAATGCCAATGTCGTGCCACCGAACTCAATCCAATTATAACTGACAATCCTGCCGTCACTGTCGCTGCCACTACCGGTAATACTCACGGTATCGCCACTCACGGCGGTTCGATTGGGAATGGCAATGTTGGCTACCGGCGCTATATTCGTCGTTGGCGGCGGTGCCGTGATCGTGATGGTGACCGGGTCGCTGGCGCTGCTCAGTTGCTGATTGTCGGTCACGGTCAGTTGCAGGGTTATTGCTGTATCGATGCTAACCGTGGGGGCTGTAAAGGATACGATGGCCGTATTGGCAGCCGTTAATACGACGCTCGGGCCTGTAGTTTGAGTCCATTGGTAATTGGAAATTGTACCGTCGATATCGCTGCCGCTGCCGGTAATGCTCACCGGGCTACCGCTGGCGGCACTCATATCGATACCGGCATTGGCGATGGGTGGGACATTGACGACAATAGAGACTAGATCAATGGCCGTAGCATTATTATTATCGGTGACTTTGAGTTGCAATATTATCGTGGTGGGTAGGGTAATACTTGGCGCGGTAAAGGATATTACCGTGGTCGTGGTATTGCTCAAGGTCACGGATGGCCCCGCCGTTTGTGTCCACAAGTAACTGGAAATCTGGCCATCGCTATCGCTGCCACTGCCGGTGACAGTAACCGGCGCGCCACTGTTAGCGACCAAATCTCCCCCGGCGTTGGCGGTTGGCGGCTTATTCGCGGGCGAAATGTTAATGGTGACTCTATCGGACGCCGTCGCGTTTTGATCATCGGTTACCGTTAATTCCAAAACCAGTGCACTTGGCTGGGTAACGGGCGCTGCCGTGAACGAGACCTCATTGGTGCTGGCGTTATTTAATACCACCGTGGGTCCCGATACATAAATCCAGCGATAGCCTACGACGGTACCGTCTTTGTCGGTAGCAGCACCGGTAATTATTACCGGATCGCCACTAAAGGCAGTAAAATCCGGCCCGGCGTTGGCGATGGGTGGCTGATTGGCGGGGTTAACGATGATGTCAACAAAAGCGCTGGCACTGTCCCCACTATTATCGATGACGGTTAATTTAAGTCTAATCGTATTCGTCGCCGTTACGGCCGGCGCTGGGAAGGACAACGATGGTGCGTTGTTATTGGTGCTGTCCAAGGTCAAGGCGGGGCCGGAAATTTGTGACCACAGGTAACTCACAATATTACCGTCACTATCCGTGCTGCCACTACCATCTATAAGCACGGGATTACCACTGGTTACTGTCTGATTTGCGCCTGCGTTTGCTACGGGTGGGATGTTGGCTGCGAGTACCGTAATGATGACTATGTCTGATATTGCCACACCCAAATTGTCCGTGACGGTCAGGCGTAAAATGATATCGCTGTTTTGGGTCAAATTCGGGGCGGTAAAGCGGGTCTTTGCCGCTAGACTATTTACCAAGGTTACTGTTGGGCCCTGCGTCTGTGACCATTGGTAAGTCACCGCACCACCGCTGTCACTGCCACTGCCGCTCAGGTTTACGATCGCGCCCGAGGCAACGGCTTGGTCTGGCCCAGCATTGGCCACCGGTGGGGCATTGATGGGGTTCACCGTAATAATTACGGTATCACTAGCTTTAGCGTTATTGTTATCGGTGACCACTAATTCCAGTATGATCTCGCTGGTTTGGTTAACGGTCGGGGCAAGAAAACTGGTCGAGGCACTGCTGCTTGATAACAAGGTGATCGCAGGCCCTGAAATGACGTTCCATTGGTAAGACGCAATAAAGCCCGGGTTGCTATCTGTGCCACTACCGTTCAGCGTAACCGTTTTCGCAGAATCGATGCTCTGATCAGGGCCGGCATTTGCGACCGGAACTATGTTCGGAATAGGGTCTATGGTAACGATAATTACACTTGTCGTGGAGGCGTCGCGATTATCAGTGACTCTAAACTGTAGGCTGATTTGGGTAGATTGAGTGACCCTAGGGGCGACAAATTTCACCGTATCCGTATTGGTCGATTGTAATGTCAGATTGAAGCTGTTGGGTATTACGCTCCATAAATAGCTTTTAATCGTGCCATCCGGATCGGCGCCGGTGCCGGTAATAGTTACGATACGACCTTCTGATACACTGAATCCTGCCCCTGCATCCGCCGTGGGTGGTACATTCTGCGTATTTGCTGTGACGGTGACGACGGTGGTATCCACCCCCGTGGCGCCGAGATTATCTGTCACTGTCAGTTGAAAGCTCAGCTCAGTATCTTGGCCAAAAACAGGTGAGGTGAAACTGCTGCTGGCGCTATTCGGTGTCTGTAAAACGATAGGCGGACCACCAATTTGTAACCAGGTATACGAGTCGATGGTACCATCGGCATCTGTGCTGCCAGAATCAGTTAAGGTGACCGTGACATTTTCCATCACGGTCTTGTTGGCACTGGCCCGCGCAAATGGGGCTCGGTTTATGGGGGGCGGAGGGTTGGGGTTAATATTGACAAAGACTTCATCGGCGGCCACGGCGCCGTCATCGTCATAAACCTGCAAAGAAAATCTTAAGAACGTTAATGTGTCGACATTGGGTGCAATAAAACTCATGTTGGCGGTATCGCTGCCGGTCATATCGACAATAACAGTGTTGTCCGAGGTTTGGGTCCAATTGTAACTGGCGATGATGCCGTCTAGGTCGCTGCCGAGACCGTTTAAGTTCACGGTTGCACCAGGTAAGGCGAGTTGATCGGCGCCTGCGTTGGCGTTGGGGGCGACGTTTTCGCCCGGTGAGCTAGGTTTTGGATCTACCGTAATAGTAGTCTGGCTAGTCCTTTCCTCGTTTTGCGCGCTTACTCTAACTTGAATGACAAAATCTTGTGTTACGAATACATCGGGTGCAGTAAAACTAGCGATACGGGCCTTGTAGTTGGTTAGGTTCGTACCTAGACCGCTCTGACTAATTCTGCGCCATTCATAACTAAGATCGCCGCTAAAGTTTTCCGCTGTAGCCTCCAGCGTGACTTGGTCACCACTCGTGACAGTCTGATTGGCACCTGCAGAAACGATTCCTGTGCGCACATTGGGATTATTGCCTGCATAGCTACCAATGAGTATGCGCACTATATCGCTGTCACTGGCACCCGCATCATCGGTAACGGTGAGGCGCAAGGTGTAACTAGCATCGATCGCCGGCACTGTGAATGTAGTCTCAGCTTGCTCGGGGTTCGCGAAAATGACTTGCTGTTGTAAGCTTATGTTGTTGTCATCCGCTTGAAAGGCGATGATTTCCCACAGATATTGGGTAATTCGGCCTCCATTATCTTGTCCGGTGCCTTTCAATTGAATGACAATATTACCGTTGAGGTCAGCGTCAGACAGGAACCGTTCTATCTTGTTTCCGGCGGAGGCGATCGGTTGAATATTGGTATTATCGGAACCCAGTCCGCAGCCTACCAGACCCAGCGACACATAGATCGGAATGATCGTTTTTCGTACAACTGTACCGGCAGATTTTAAGAGAGGTAGTAATTTCATGATTACAGCTTTTATAGGATTAAATAAATGTCTACATTCTGGCACTGCAAGAACTACGATACCACGTTATTGCTGTGGTTCTTCTTTGACTAGCGGATATGATGACGCTGAATAGCTAGAATATACCGATAATGCATTGAAACCAAGTGCTACACTCCTGTTTGGATAAATGTTAGGCAAATGCATCCGTACTGTTGACATTGCCTCGGGACTTTTAGGTAAAATTTAGGCATAATCCTAAAACTTCGCTAACTAGCCGCTAGAAAATAATAGGCATATTTATATGCTGGTATCGTATGGTTTAAGATTGCGAAGAGCCGTATTTCTAATTAATCCTTTCATTCACTAATCTATATCTTTTAATAGAATAAACAAAAAGAGAACTCACGTGGCTATAAAAAACTGCTCCAGTAAATTAATTGACTTTAATATCAAACATCCATTATCTGCGCGCCTTATGCTGGCGGCAGTAATTTTTTCCTTAAGTCTTACGACGGTATTTGCCGCTGAATTAAAGACGACCAAAGAAAAATTTAGCTATACGATCGGACACAATATTGGCCAAGGCTTTAAGCGTGAAGGCATAAGCATCGATAGTAAGATACTCATGGAAGCTATCAACGATGTATTGAAGGACAAAAAACCGCGCATGAGTTCGCAGGAAATGCAAAAAGCGATTCAAGAATTCCAAAAACTAACAGTGGCAAAGCGCGAAGAAAAAGGCAAGCAGGCGAAAAAAGCGGGAGACGCCTTCCTTGCTGCGAACAAATCTAAAAAGGGAGTGAAGACACTACCTAGTGGCGTGCAATACAAGGTTATTACCGCCGCTAAACCTAATGCGAAGAAACCGAAAGTATCGGATACGATCGTGGCGCATTACAAAGGTACATTGATAAACGGTACCGTGTTCGATAGTTCCTACCAAAGAAATCAACCCGCGACCTTTGGTGTTACCAAGGTCATCAAAGGCTGGCAGGAAATACTCCCAATGATGTCTATCGGATCTAAGTGGCAGGTGTTTATTCCGTCGGAATTGGCCTATGGTTCCCACGGCCAAGGTGCAACGATAGGCCCGGGCGAGGCCTTGATCTTTGATATCGAGTTAATCGAAATTAAATAGCGTCCGTGCATTTTCTAAAAAGCACCATGCGCCAAAATCTTGTAAGATTTTGGCGCCTGCCCGATTAATGTAGGTTAAATATCAATGGCGCGTAATTGTGCCGCGGCCTTTTCGGGACTCACGGTATTAATGAGTAAACCTGAGCCGAGTTCAAAGCCGCTTGGTATACTGGTGCGTGGACAAATTTCCAGATGCCAATGGTAGCTATCCACATTACCGGCGGCGTCCGAATTATGTGGCAATGTGTGCAAGAAATAGTTGTATTGTGCGCCGCCGAGAATGATGTCTAGTCTCTTCATGGTTCTTTTAAGTACCAACGCCAGATCATCGAGTTGTTCCTTGCTGATTTCTAGGTAATCCGCCTGGTGGGTCAAGGGGTAGAGATGTACCTCCCATTCAAACCGACTCGCAAAAGGTTTGACCGCAACGAAGTGTTGACCCTTGTCGATCACATAGTTGTCGACATTTAATAACCGCTGTGATTCGCCGATTTTATGGTCAAACACCGTGGCGGAAAATGACGAGGCATCATCGATAAGTTCACAAAAAATGCAACGATGGTGGCGCATGAAGTGGGTATGACTAAATTGAACCTTGGCTTGCACATTTTTAGGGATAATAGGTAAGGCGATTAACTGGCTGTGTGTGTGGGCGATTGATGCGCCCGCCGCAGGGCCAAAATTCTTAAAAGTGAGCACGTAACGCAGGCGTTTGTCACTCTTGTAGAGCTGTTCCATGCGGTCTCGATAGGCGCCAAAGAGCATGGCGATATGTTTGGGCGTCATTTCGTGCAGGGCGATGCCATGATTACCGTGGTCTATTATTACCTCATGCCTACCATAACCATCAATGGTTTGACGTAAACCGTCTGTAACGCCAGGGCCGGTACGATCGTCGCTGAGTACCGGGTAGAGGTTTTCGACAATGCGTATGTCCCAGTTATGTCCCTGCGAATAGGTGATAATCTCTGGCGGTGTCATGTCTTCGTTACGATAACAAAACGGACATTTTGTGACGTGGTTGCGGGTGTCCCTAGGGGCGAGTTCTTCTTTTTTCTGTGGGCGTTGGCTACGGGAGGTCGATAGTAACACCGACTCCGTGGGGACAATCGGGTCGATGCGGATTTCCCTGATATCCTCATCATCATTTTCATTTATTACATCTGCTTCTTTGTCACTCACACTAGTTCCTTATTTTGCTGGATAACTTTACAAATCTATAATAATGGCTCTCTATAATACTGTTTGTCTATAATACTTTCTGTCTATAAAGAATGGCTGTCTATGATTGTAGCCGTAAGGTAGAAGGATCGGAAATAAAATAATTGTCCGCGTTTACATTATGCACATAGTGCAGAAGCGTTGACAATGACAGCCGTCACCCAGCTTGTTACTATAGCGCTCCTGACCACGCCGGGTCGAGTAAATGTTGAGTTCAATTAAACTACTGAGGTAAATGTCTTGTATAACATGCTTGGCAAAACGACACAATTTATTAGCGGGGAAATAATC
>JBGMRO010000152.1:0-8048 GCA_048061555.1 Thiohalomonadales bacterium
AGTTTGCCATCATCGACCTCTCAGGCAAGCTTAGAGAATGACTCGCAGCAGGGTATCTTGGAAGACAATGTAACCTATATAGAAAAACGGTTAAAATTAAAGGATATTTCCAATGAGTCTGGCAGTGGCGATGCGTTGGCACTGCTACAGCTTAACAACTCCACCGATTTAACCTTAACTTTTACCCGTAATTCCTGGGTGGATATACGGGACGCCACTGGAAAACGCCTAATCCGAAAATTGGGCATTGCCGGGAATTCTCAAAAAATTAAGGGTGTTGCACCGTTTCAGGTGCTATTGGGTTATGGTCATGGGGTCACTATCGAGTATAATGGCAAGGCCGTTGATTTTTCAGCCTTTCAAGGTAATACCGTGGCACGATTTACTTTAGAAGTCCCACGAGAAAAAGAATTGCAAGAAAATACTAATACTAATGTAAATTGATGAATCAAAATGCAATCCAGTTTTAAAATAAAAAGACGAATTTCCAAGAAAATAATGGTCGGTAATGTACCTATTGGTGGCGACTCAGCCATTGCGGTACAAAGTATGACCAATACAAATACACTGGACGTCGCCGCGACCGTGGCACAGATTAACGCTCTGGATGCGGCAGGTGCAGACCTCGTGCGTGTTTCCGTGCCTAGCCTTGATGCTGCAGAGGCCTTTGGCAAGATTCGTCAGCAGGTCGCTTTACCACTGATCAGCGATATCCATTTTGACTATAAAATTGCGCTGCGCGTGGCCGAATTGGGTGTAGATTGTTTACGTATCAATCCGGGAAATATCGGTCGCGAAGACCGAGTCAAGTCCGTGGTGAGTGCGGCCCGCGATAGAGGCATTCCTATTCGAATCGGTGTAAACGCGGGTTCGCTCGAAAAAGATTTACAGAAAAAGTATGGTGAGCCAACACCTCAGGCCCTGGTCGAGTCTGCCTACCGCCATATTGATATGCTCAACAAGCTAGATTTTCAAGATTATAAGATAAGTCTTAAGGCCTCCGACGTATTTATGACGGTATTGGCCTATCGGCAGTTAGCCGCAGAAATAGAACAACCCCTACATTTAGGTATCACTGAGGCGGGTGGTTTGCGTGCTGGCGCGGTAAAATCTGCAATCGGATTGGGAATGTTATTGGCTGAGGGTATTGGTGATACTATTCGAGTATCATTGGCTGCTGATCCCATAGAAGAGATAAAAGTGGGTTTTGATATCCTCAAGAGCCTGCACATACGTAGTAATGGAATAAACTTAATCGCTTGTCCATCGTGCTCTCGACAAAATTTTGACGTGATCGCTACCGTCAACGAATTAGAACGACGCTTGGAGGATATTCGTATGCCAATGGATGTGGCGGTGATAGGTTGTGTTGTTAATGGTCCCGGCGAGGCGAAAGAAGCTCATGTCGGTTTAACAGGCGGCTCACCGAATTTGATATATCGAGCAGGTAAGCCAAGTCACAAGGTAGATAATGAGAGTTTAATTGACGAACTCGAAAAAAATATTCGTGATCAAGTCAAACAGATGGAACAACAGCTCGATCCATCCCTGCAGAGCATTAATAAGACGACCCAGTCTACCCCTAAAAGTACGAAATTTGTTACCACGTAATGGCTACGCCAGAGTCGTTGTAAATTTCGATATTTTCAGCCAAAAATAACAAAAAATAGATCTTGAATTTACCCGGGGAATTTCAACGTGTCTAAAACTATCCAAGCAATTCGCGGGATGAATGATATTCTACCCGTTGAAACGCCGTATTGGCAGGTATTAGAATCTACCATACGGTCGGTATTGAGTAATTATACTTATCAAGAGATTCGTTTGCCTCTATTAGAGAAAACGGAGTTGTTTAAACGTTCTATTGGTGAAGTTACCGATATCGTCGAAAAAGAAATGTATACGTTTGATGACCGTAATGGCGAAAGTTTGACTTTACGCCCCGAAGGTACGGCAAGTTGCGTTCGGGCTGCAATTGAAAGTGGTTTGCTACACAATCAAACACAGCGCTTGTGGTACCACGGGCCCATGTTTCGCTATGAACGGCCACAAAAGGGTCGATATAGGCAGTTTCATCAGATAGGTATTGAGGCATTTGGTTTTGCGGGCCCAGATATAGACGCCGAGTTAATATTGTTAACGGCTCGTCTCTGGAAGATGTTAAATCTCGTCGACATTGAGTTACAACTGAATTCATTGGGAAGTCCGCTAGACCGGCAGCAATATAGGTCGGTACTCGTTGATTACTTCGAGGACAATAAATCGGCCTTAGATGAAGACAGCCGAAGACGATTACAGGGCAATCCACTGCGCATATTGGACAGTAAAAACCCGACCATGCAGGAATTACTGAGCGACGCGCCACGTCTATGGGACTATTTATCGGATGAATCTAAGCAGCATTTTTCAGGGTTGCTGGCAATATTAGACGCCAATAAACTGAGTTATAAAATTAACCACCGATTAGTGCGAGGACTCGATTATTATACTAATACGGTGTTCGAGTGGGTGACAGATAAACTGGGTGCACAAGGTACGGTCTGCGCGGGGGGGAGATATGATGGCCTAGTGCAACAATTGGGCGGAAAGTCCGTACCGGCCGCCGGATTTGCGATAGGCTTGGAGCGCCTGCTAGCACTCACTAAAGAAAATCTATGTCCACCACAAGATGCTGATATTTATATAATTATTAGCGGGGTCGACAGTCCCGTCGCCGGCAGTCAGTTGGCCGAGAAGATACGAGACCAATTTCCGGGGTTAAGGGTGACCAGTCACTGTGGAATGGCGAGTATGAAGAGTCAATTTAAGCGGGCAGACAAGAGCTCGGCGAAAATTGCACTCATTTTAGGCGAAGAAGAAGTTAAATTAGGTAAAATTGGGGTAAAATACCTGCGCGAACGGCAAGGGCAGTCGATCGGCCAACAACAGATAGTGCCGATGGGGCAAATACTTGCTACCATCGCAGCCTATTTTGACGAAAGAATCTAGAATCTAGGTTAAAAGATAAAAGAGACGGGTTTGGTGGAATATTCTGCTGGCGAGGTCTAGAATCCGAACGGTTAACAAACAGGGCGTCATGGTTATAGGGGCGCTTGAGTGGTTTAGCTGAGAAAATATCGATAAATTTAAATACATTATTTTAGGAACGGAGATTACCGTGGACGTGCACGCAACTGAGGAAGAACAAATCGAAGCCATCAAAAAATGGTGGCGGGACAACTGGAAGGCTCTATTTGGCGGGATCTTATTGGGTCTAGGCTTGCTCTATGGCGGTAGGGCATGGTTTCAACAGAAAGATAATTATGCTGCAAGTGCCTCGGTGGAATTCGAAGCGATGGTACAGGCTGCAGGGTCAGATAAAAAAACGGAAGCGGGTGAGTTTGCGGCAAAATTGCTGGGTCAATACACTGATACACCCTACGCCGTTATGGCATCCTTTGCTATGGCAAAAATCAAGGTCGAAGAAAAGGATTTGCAGACCGCTAAGATTCACCTGCGTTGGGCTCTAGAACACACAACACGGCCCGCCTTCAAACATATCGCTAGGCTGCGATTGGCGCGAGTCATGCTAGCCGAAGGCGGTCTCGATGAAGCCTTATCGCAGTTGAGTAATTTGGACACAGGGACTTACACGTCGTCCTATGAGGAGCTGAAAGGGGATATATATCTTTCCAAGGGAGATGTAGATTTGGCCCGTACTGCTTATAAGCTCGCGTTAGTATCGATGGATACGAGTTCTCGGGGGCGTGAAATTGTCGAAATGAAGTTAGACGACTTAGGTGAGAGCCCTGTACCCACCAGTGCATCGTAAAATGCAGGTAAAGCTGCTTATTGCACTGCCCATTGCACTATTAGCTGCCTGTAGCAATGTCAAAGAATATCCGAATATGGATCTCGTCGAGCCATCGATGCGTATCGCGACACAATGGGTCTCAGCATCGGGGGCGTGGTCAAATCGGCAACACTCACAACTACCCGCAGTGGTATTTGATGAAACGCTCTATATCGCGACTAGTAATGGCAATATAGGTTCGGTTGATATACTTAACGGCAAAATAAAATGGGTGGCCCATTTACAAGAACGCTTAACGGCGGGTCCAGCCGTGTCGGATCAATTTCTAGTCGTCTCCAATGATAGTGCGGAGGTATTACTGCTCGACAAATCGTCTGGAGAGCTCAAGTGGCGGTCGCCAGTTGCCAGTATCGTCTTGTCAACGCCATTGATTGTAGAAAATCAAGTTATTATACAAACGGTGACGGGAAAGGTGGTCGCCTTAAATATTGAGACGGGGGTGCAAAATTGGTTGGAAAGTCGCGAAGTCCCCTCGTTAACTATTCGAGGCACTAGTGGGTTAATCTTGGTAGACGATAAAATTATTACCGGATTTGCCAACGGTAAAGTTGCGGCCCTTGATATTAATAGTGGCAAGACTATTTGGGATACCGCACTCGCGACGGCAAGAGGCCGTTCAGATTTAGAACGTGTGATCGATGTCGATGGGGTGTTCTATGTCGATAATAGTATTGTTTTCGCGGCTGCCTATCAAGGCCGTGTCGCGGCGCTATCACTAGATAATGGCGATATTATTTGGTCGCGGGACATGTCATCGTATACCGGTGTGGTGTCCGATGGCAAAAATTTATATATCACTGATGCCGAGGGCAATGTTTGGAGTCTAGACGCAAAAACGGGCGCAACGCTTTGGCGGCAAACAAAAATGGTAGGAAGGGACGTCGGTACGCCGGCCTTGATTCAGTCATTTGTCGTTGTTGGAGATGGTAGCGGCTTGCTTCACTGGTTATCAAAAGAAGACGGAAAGTTGTCTGCACAGCAAGATTTGAACAAGGTATACATAGATGAAACTGTTTTAATTGACGATGATGAGCAAATCGAAGATCGCAAACCTGCGGTTACGACAATTCCGGTCGTCGTAGATCAAAACGTTATTGTTCGTGATAATGCGGGTGGCTTAACGGCATTTCGTCTAATTCCGCAGTCATGAGCCTAACCATTTTCGAGTTAGACTAATTCGATTGTCTTAATTTAAATGTTACCAAGTTTAGCTTTGTCTCGCATCCACTTATTTGTTACACCCATTTGCTTTACCCCTTATTTTTAATAAAGGTACATGATTTTGCTTACTGATTCATCTAGGTTTTTCCTTTCACCATGATTCCTTCGATTGCTATTGTCGGCAGGCCGAATGTTGGTAAATCTACACTATTTAATTGTCTGACCCAAAGTCGTGATGCACTTGTGGCCGATCAACCGGGACTAACGCGTGATCGGAAATATGGCGAAGGCCAATATGATGACAGAAAATTTATAGTCATCGATACCGGTGGGATCGATAATCACGTAGAGGGGATCGAGCAATTAATGACAGGTCAAGTTTGGCTGGCGGTAGAAGAAGCGGATGTGATACTTTTTCTGGTTGACGGCAAATCGGGCATTCATCCCGATGATCATGACATTATCAAGAAATTACGTCAATTTACTAAGCCTATACAATTAGTGGTTAATAAGGTCGATGGCGCAGATCCAGATGTAGCGATGGGTGACTTCTTTCAGCTTGGGGTTAAATCGATGGCGGGTATATCGGCGTCCCATCGACGTGGCATCAATCAATTGATGGAATTTATAAGTGGCGCGTTGCCAGAGCTTGCAGAGGAACCACAGGAAGATGATGAGTTAGGTATTCGTATTGCCATTGTTGGTAAACCCAATGTAGGAAAATCTACGTTGGTTAATCGAATATTAGGCGAAGATCGCGTGCTCGCATTTGATATGCCGGGTACGACTCGAGATAGTATTACGGTGCCGTTTGTCAAAAATGATACGCGATATACACTGATCGATACCGCCGGAATTCGCCGTAAAAAAAGTGTGAGTGATAAAATTGAAAAATTTAGTATCATTAAAGCGATACAGGCAGTCGACGCCTCTCAGGTCGTAATCTTGGTCATTGACGCGCAACAAGGTATTACCGATCAGGACTCTCGTCTCATGGGTTTTATAATAGAAACGGGTAGGGCCTTAATTATCGCGGTCAATAAATGGGATGGTCTTTCGGATTACGATCGCTCTCAGGTAAAAGTGACTATTCATCGCAAGTTTTCCTTCGTCCAGTTTGCCGACATACATTTTATATCCGCCTTGCATGGTTCGGGCGTCGGATTATTGCTCAACGCAGTCAATAAGGCTTATTATGCAGCGACAAGAGATTTGAAGACACCTGAGCTAACTCGTGTGCTTATCGACGCTGTTGACGCCCACGCCCCTCCTTTAATACGTGGTCGACGGGTGAAGCTGCGTTACGCGCATCAAGGGGGTAAAAATCCGCCCGTTATTGTTATTCATGGCAATCAAACTGAAAAAATTAACACCGATTATCGACGCTATCTCATTAATTGTTTTCGTGATGTATTTAAGCTAAAAGGTACACCTATTCGTTTGGAATTCAAGTCTTCTTCGAATCCGTATAAAGGCAAGGTAAACAAGCTCTCCGAGAGTCAAATATCGAAAAAACAAAGGGTACGCACGCTTTCAAGAAAAAAACGCCACCGATAATTAGTGCCCACCCACAAACGGTCTATTTCACCAATATCTTCGTTGTGCCGATTTTTTAAATGCTCACATAGTAGTCTATGCTGCGCTTTAAAAAATCGGTACGCCTCGATCTTGGCGAAATATCCTCGTTTGTGGGCGGGCACTAGTTCTACTTTGTTACTTTAACTTTTCTGATATGAAAAAAACTCAATTGTGTCGTTATTCGAGGTATGCATAGTTAAATTAGGTATCGGATTTACGTATAAGTGTTGTGCAAGAAGATCGCCGGATATGGACTGGGTATCCCCAGTCCATATCCTACCCGTTTTACACGCAACGAAGGTTAGCGCTACCATTAAACAACGGTAAAAAAAGTGAAGAGATATTCAGCTATTATCCTAGCAAATTTATCATCGATTAAGCTGCGCAGAATCTAGGTGAGATCACCACTGTGTCGTGTCGTTTTGGATGATACGAGCGACCCTGTTAGGGCATGGGGCTGGGATGGACGATTCAGGACCGTCTGCCGCATGGATGCGGCAGTTGAGCTTACAGGGATGTATTCACAGCGTGTCCTGAATTGACCATCCCAGTCCTATGACCGAGGTCTTACGCACTATATTACTTCGTTGTCCCTACTAGTTATTAATATTGATTTGATGGTAGATAACAAAATCATTGCGATATAATTTAAAGTAACAAAGTAGAACTAGATAGCGTCCATCCGCGCATTAAAATCCAGCGGAAACATTGACTAAAATCGCCGTTGCCTCGCTACTCGTACCACCATTCTTTGCACTGTAATCAAAATCTCTCAGTAGCTCGACTGCGATTTGGCTGCTTTCACCGAGCGCATAAGATAAACCCACTAAGACGCGAGTCTCTGGTAAATCTAGGCCGATACTGTCTACGGTTTGTTGTACGCCAACGGCGAACGTCATCGCGGTATTGATGCTCAACGCCATTTCAATATTTAAGGCGCTGGGTTTTGCTGGTTTGCCGAGCTTTATTTCTTGAGCGGCAAAAGAGTCTGTGGCGAATATATGCTCGACGATAAAACTATAATTGTTCCAAACTATGAATAGATGGCTAGCGATACCGCCAATAAAATTTTCGATGCCCGCACCATTGGTTCCGGGTTCGTCAGGCGGAAGCGATGTAGGCCCGAGATTAATGATATCAGTTAGGCGATTTGCCTCGGCAATGGAATTTATATAACCAATACCAAAATCGAGAGTAATATCCTTTGCTGTAAATATGTACCCAAAATTGATACCAAAGTTTGCGATTTTTTGATTGTTAATATTGTTGTCCCTAGGAGGCACGTCCTCGGCAAGAATAACTTCACCTTTGAAGGCGTAGACTGCGATGTTCACAACATTCTGATAGGTCACAGTTATTGCGCTGTCACTAATTTCGCCTAACGCCAGAGTTAATGGGTCCGATACTAAGTTCGTAGCGAAAAAGCCGAAGGGTAGGTATTGTTGCCCGATCGTGA